>JBAREU010000138.1:0-5767 GCA_049796515.1 Solirubrobacterales bacterium | reverse complement strand
TAAGTCGCCAGCCCGGATGCGCCGGTGCAGCGTCCTTACGTGTACATCCCGCCGAATTGTCCGCCGGTCACGTTGAGGATCTGACCGTGCACGTAGTTGGCGTGCTCGGAGCAGAGGAACAGCACCGGGCCGGCGGCCTCCTGGGGTGAAGCGGGGCGGCCGAGCGGGATGATCGCCGAGGCCATCGCCCGCATCTGCTCGGGGATGCCCAGCTCGATCTTCTCGCCGGTCGGTGAGGTCATCTCGCCACCCTCCTCCTTGGCGGCGGTGAGGCGGGTCTCGACGAAGCCGAAGGCGACGGCGTTGACGTTGACCTTGAACTGACCCCACTCCTTGGCCAGGGTTTTGGTCAGGCCGACCACCCCGGCCTTGGCGGCCGAGTAGTTGGCCTGGCCGGCGTTGCCCATCGTGCCCGAGATCGAGGAGACGTTGACGAGCTTGCGGAAGACCTCCTTGTCTTCACCGCGCTCGGCCTTGGCTGCCTCGCGCCAGTGCGGGGCGAGCGCCCGGGTGATGCGGAAGGGGACGATCGTGTGGATGTCGAGCATCGCCTGGAACTGCTCGTCGGTCATCCGGTGGACGACGCCGTCCCAGGTGTAGCCGGCGTTGTTGATGACGATGTCGACCGCGCCGAAGGCATCGACCGCGGCGGCGACCAGCTGATCGGCGGCGTCGGGTTTGGTCAGGTCGCCGGCGTGGACCGCGGTTTCGCCGTCGATCTCGCCGGCAGCCTGCTCGGCGACGTCGGCGTCGAGGTCGTTGATCAGTACCTTGGCGCCCTCGCTGGCGAACAGCTCCGCGGTGGCACGGCCGATCCCCCGGGCGGAGCCGGTGACGATTGCCGCTTTCCCATCAAGAAGTCCCATCGATCTGCGCTCTCCTTATAGGTCGTTAAGTCGGCCGGGGAGGCTACAAGGAAAGCCACGGGACTGGTTGACTGGCCAGTCAGTGACATTGCGCCTGACAATTGCGGCGCAGCGTCGTTCATGCCCTGCATTCTTGGTCAGGCGGCGCAGCCCCGCCCGCGCCGGCCCTGTCCACTGGGCAATTCATTGTCTGATAGACAGTATGCCGCTGTTGGGACTTTGACCAAGTGACGTGCCCCGGCTGCTTGACCTCCCAGGAGCAGCCGGGGCACAGCCCCGCCGGCTCCTAGCGAGGCTCAGCCACTCGAGGTGGCGATGGCGGCCAGATCCTCCGGCCGCAGCAAAGCCAGCAGCGTGCCACCGTCGACGATCGCCAGGCCACCCTTGCGCAGCTTCGCCTTGGCGCCGGTGAGGCGGGCGAGCTCATTTGAGAAGTCCGGCTCGTGGCCGACCAGCATCGTGTCGCCGCGACCGCCGGCAAGAGCGAGCGAGTCGAACGAGCCCCCGCCGAGCTCGCCGGCGATCTCGGGTTCGATGCTCAGCGCCGTGCAGGCGAGGCGCGCGGTATCGGCGGCGCGCACCTTCGGGCTCGTCAGGCAGGCATCGATCTCTGCACCGAGCGCCGCCAGCGCCTGGCCCGCCGCCGCGGATTGCCTCTCACCCTTGGCTGTCAGCCGCCGTGCCGCATCGTCGCCGTTGCGCGGCTCGGCATCGCCGTGTCGGAGCAGGTAGATCACTCCGGGATCGTATGGGTGCGCTCAATCCGAAGTGGCCAGCCGGAGGCCGCCATCGTCGGTCACGGTCCAGTGCGGGCTCTGCGGCCGATTCGCGCTTTCATCGCTCCTCACCCGGTGGCGGGCACATGAACAACCGGTAGTCGAAGACGGTCTCGAATCCCATCCTGCGGTAGAGGCTTTCACCCATCGGCGAAGCCTGCAGCGAGGCGATCTCGCCCCCGATGTCGAAGCCGGCGTTGACGGCGGTTGCGGTCATCGTCGATCCCAGCCCGCGACCGCGTGTCTCCGCGGTGGTGCCGACCCAGTAGATGCCGGCGACGCCGTGACTGACGATAGTCATCGCGATTGCGGCCGGGCGACCATCGAGGTGGGCGAGGAAGGTCGCCGCGTTGTCTGCGGCCAGGCCGTCGTGCTTCTCGTAGAAGGCGAAAATCTCGGGTGGGAAGCCGTTGCTCGCGTAGGCGTCGGTTGCGACCTGCCAGTAGGCGTCGGCGTCGGCCGCGGACGTCACCCGTCGCAGCTCGACCCCGTTGGGGAGCTCAGGGTCCTCGACCCGCCCGCCCAGGACCATCTCGGGCATCTCGAAGACCGCTTGCAACCCGGTGGCCTCCGCCGCCTCGATCAGGCCCTGATCCTCCTCGATCCCGTCGCGAGCCCAGACGGCGAAGCGTCGGTCGCGGGCGGCGAAGAAGGCCTGCGCGCGCTCGAGCAGCTCGCCGGGATCCAGGTCATCGTCGCTGCGGAAGGCGGCGTTGGATATCACCGGATGCGACGATCGCCCGGCACAGAAGAGCCACCCCGCGCCGGCCTCGATCTCCGCGCCGGGGTCGAGCTCGAACAGCTGCCGTGAGCTCTCGACCAAATTGAGGTGGGCGTTGCGGTGGGACATCGGCGACGCGTGAGCCTCGCCCCTCATGAGCCTCCGGCCCCGCTGAGCGCTCGCTGGCTGAGCGGGTCGCCGGTCGACGCCAGGTACTCGTCCAGCGCCTTCGATTTCTGCGTGTCCTCGTAGACCTCGTACTCGCGCAGCAGGCCCCAGGAGATGCGCCCCCAGATCACATAGCGGTTCTCGTAGACCCGCTCACCCTCGGGCGAGTCCAGGTGATCGGTGCCGCGAACGCAGATCGTCTGGTTCCAGGGGAAACCCTTGAGCACGACCTCGTCGGGGGAGATCTGCAGGCCGGTGTCGGCGAAGCGCCGCAGCCACGGCTCCAGCTCGGCCTTGCCGTTGAACTCGCCGCCCCAGGAGCTGTCGCCGGGGAAGCGGAACCTGATGTCCTCGGCGTCCATTCGCAGCGTCGGCCCGATATCTCCGGCGCTCGCCTTCGCCATGTTGCGGGCGATCATCTTCTTGCCCAGCCAGGACAGCATCGCTGCCTCCTCTGCCGTTGGTCAGTCAGACGGAAACTAGACGGTCGACGCTCGAGCCGCGTCCGCGAGCCCGGTCGAGCGGTCCTATCATCGGCCGTATGAGCCCGGAGGACACCCTGCATGCCGCATACGCCGCGTTCAACGCCCGCGACATCGAGGCGGCGCTGGCGCTAATGCATCCCGAAGTCAACTGGCCCAACGCCTGGGAGGGAGGCCGCGTCGTCGGTCACGACGCCGTCGCCGCTTACTGGACCCGCCAGTTCAAGTCGATCTCGAGCACAGTCGAGCCCGAGCATTTCGACCACGAGCCCGACGGCAGCATCACCGTCACCGTCCACCAAACGGTCCGCGACCCCAACACCGACGAGCTCCAGTCCGACACCCACGTCCTCCACCGCTACCGCTTCGAGGACGGCCTGGTCATCCGCATGGACGTACTCGACGCCCCCGCCTGACCTACAGCCCCATCAATTTGCCGAGGATCTCCTTCATTACCTCGTCGGTGCCGCCGCCTATTGGGCCAAGGCGGGCGTCGCGAACGGCTCGCTCGATGCCGTACTCGCGCATGTAGCCGTAGCCGCCGTGGATTTGGAGTGACTCGTCGGCGATCTCTAGGACGGTGCGTTGGGTGACGAGCTTGGCCATGGTGACCTCTTTGATGCAGTCCTGGCCCTCGTGGAAGAGGCGTAGGGCGTTGTAGGTGATGGTGCGGGCGGCTTCGGCCTGGGTTGCCATCTCGGCGACCTTGTGGCGGATCGTCTGAAAGTTGCCGATCGGGCGGCCGAAGGCCTTGCGGTCGAGGGCATAGGTAACGGTGGTCTCGATCAGGCGTTGCATCGCGCCGACCGCGCCGATCGCCATCAGCAGCCGCTCCCAGGCGAAGTTGAACATGATCAGCTTGAAGCCCTCGTTTTCGGCGCCCAGCAGGTTCTCCTCCGGCACCTCGACGTCGGCGAAGGCCAGCTCTCCCGTATCGGAGGAGTGCCAGCCGAGCTTCTCCAGCTTCTGCGCCACTTCGTAGCCGGGCATCTCACGCTCCAATATGAGGAAGGAGATGCCGTGGTGTCCGCCCTCCTTGGTCGTCTTGCAGGCGCAGATGAGAAAATCGGCGCGGACGCCGTTGGTGATGAAGGTCTTCGAGCCGTTGACCACGTAGCCGCCGTCGACCCGCTCGGCGAAGGTTGAGATGCCGGCAACGTCGGAGCCGGCGCCGGGCTCGGTGATCCCCAGCGCACCGATCTTCTCGCCAGCGATCCCGGGGACGAGCCAGCGCTGTCGCTGCTCCTCCGTGCCGAAGTTGAAGATCGGCGGCATCGCGATCGAGGTGTGGGCGTTGAGCCCCGCGGCGACCCCGCCCGAGCCGCCCGAGCGGGCGAGCTCCTCGACCCAGACGGCGTCGTGCAGGTGGGTGCCGCCCTGGCCGCCGTACTCCTCGGGGAACTTCAGCCCGAGGAAGCCGAGCTCGGCGCAGCGCCGGTACAGCTCGCGGGGGAATTCGCGCGCCGCCTCCCACTCGTCGACGTTGGGCGCGATCTCCTTGGTGACGAAGCGCCGCACGGTCTCGCGCAGCTCCTCGTGCTCCTCGCCGAACGGCGGCAGGGTTGCCCGTACGCCGCTGTCCTTGATCACGGTCACCATGGGGACGCTAGCCGACCCGCCGATACCATCGCCGTATGGGACTACCGGTGCTGCTCGTCGTCGATGAGGATCCCGGTTGCCTCGCCCGCTCCGAGGGGGAGCTGGAGCGACGCTATGGGCGCGACTACGACGTGCGCGCCGAGCGCTCCCCCTCATCCGCGCTGCACCAGCTCGCGGCTTTGGCCGAGGCGGGCGAGCAGGTCGCGATCGTCCTCGCCGACCAGTGGCTGGGTGGTGAGATCACCGGCGCCGAGCTCCTGGCTCGGGCCAAGACCCTCCACCCGAGCGCCAAGCGCGGCCTCCTGATCGAGTGGGGCGCGTGGGGCGACCCCGACACCGCCGCGGCGATCTTCGAGGCGATGGCGCTCGGCCGCATCGACTACTACGTGTTGAAGCCCCAGGGCTCGCCGGACGAGCTCTTCCACCGCACGGTGGGCGAGTTCCTCTTCGAGTGGGCGCGCGCCGAATCGCCCGTGCAGGGCGAGATCGAGCTCGTCGCCGAGCCCGGCTCACCACGCACCCACGAGCTGCATGACCTGCTCAGCCGCAACGGCGTCCCCTACGCCTGCCACCCGCCCGACTCGGTCCCCGGCCGCGCCCTGCTCGAGGAGGCCGGGCGGGTCGACGCCTCTGTCCCGGTCGCCCGGGTGCGCCCCGGGCAGATCCTCATCGACCCCTCGAAGGTGGAGCTGGCGGCGGCCTTCGGCGTCAGCACCGAGTTGGGTGCGGATCGCGAGTTCGACCTCGTCGTGGTTGGCGCCGGCCCCGCCGGCCTGGCGGCGGCCGTCTACGCCTCCTCGGAGGGGTTGCGGGCGCTGGTCGTCGAGCGCGAGGCGATCGGTGGGCAGGCGGGCTCCAGCTCGCTGATCCGCAACTACCTCGGCTTCGCCCGCGGCGTCAGCGGCGCCGAGCTGGCCCAGCGCGCATACCAGCAGGCGTGGGTATTCGGCACCTCCTTCCTCTTGATGCGCGAGGTGGTCGAGCTGCGCCCGGGTGAGGGGCGCCACACGCTGCGCACCGCCGACGGGGCCGAATTCGAGGCAGCCGCGGTCGTGCTCGCCGGTGGCGTCTCCTACCGGCGGCTGGAGATTCCCTCGCTTGCCGGCCTGGAGGGGACCGGCGTCTTCTACGGCGCCTCGGCGGCCGAGGCGAAGG
>JBAREU010000137.1:0-1555 GCA_049796515.1 Solirubrobacterales bacterium | reverse complement strand
CCTGCGCCGGGCTGGCGATCATCCCCCGCTACACGATGCTCGCCGCCACGGTGCTGGCGATCTTCGCCGCCGCGGCGCTGCTCGGCTGGCGGCTGCTGGAGCCCGACCATCCCTGGCGCCGCCCCTGGCAAGCCTTCGCCGCGGTCGTCGCGCTGATGTTCGTCGTCTGGGCGCCGAACCAGTATGACCTGCTCTCGCGCGTCGATACCGACCTCACCAACCAGAGCGAGATCGAGAGCGACCTCAACGACCTCGCCGGCTCGGGTGCCTTCGAGCCCCTCTGCCTGCCGATCTCGGTCCCCAACCACCGAGCCGTCCCGCGGCTCGCCTTCGACCTCGACGTGCGTCCCTCGCGCATCGTCAGCTCCTCCGAGCAGCGCCAGCCCCGCCGCGGCTACTTCCTCGACCCCGCCAGCCCCTTCGTCATCCACAACTTCATCCTCGACCCCAACGACCCGGCCCGCTTCCCAACGACGACTGTCCCCCCCGGCTTCCGTCGAGTGGCCGGCAACAAGTCCTGGCTCCTCTACCGTCGCTGCTGAGGTCGATGGAAGCATTTGGGGGTCCATTGACCCCCAAATGCTTCACTGAGCGCGCTCGACCGCTTCGACGGCGGCGTGGGTCGAGGCGGCGAGGTCAGGATCGGCGAGGTCGATGCCGGGCGGGAGCTCGACGTGGAGCTCGCTCGAGGGGTCGAGCTGAGCCCGCAGCCCGCTGGAGCGTGAGGCGAGGACGTGACCGCCACGCTTGCGATCGACCGAGATGAAGTGCAGGTGGTAGCCACCGACCTCGATCCCCTCGGCGTACTCGGGGAAGCGGAAGCCGAGCATCGTTCCCTCGACGTCCACCAGCTCGAAGACATGCTGCTCGGTGACGACCTCGGTCAGGGGCCGGTAGGGCGGCGTCTGCGCGGGCACCGAGCGGGCGCGGACAAGCTCGAAGCGGCCGTCGAGTCGGATCGCGCAGGAAGCTGTGCCGGCCGGGATCGTCTCGTCGAGTTGCGCCAGCAAGCCGCGGTGGTCGAGCGGGCCGTCGATCCGCCGCTCGATCGCCGCCTCGAAGCGAGTCACCACGGCGAAGGGCGTCCGCACGTCCGTCTCCACCTCGCTCACCGCACCGTCCACATCCGCCCGGTAGAAGCGCCCGTCGAGCGCGATCATCTCGCCGTCGAGGCCGTTCAGGGTGCCGAGCCCGAGGTCGCCGTGCTCGGCCAGCTCGGCGAAGCTGAGGTCGCCCTCGTAGGCGCCGTCGAGCAGGGCGCCGATCGTCGACGCCTGAAAGAGGACGTGGTGCTGGCGCTCGGCGTGCAGGTCCTCCTCCCGCATCGTCTCCACGTGCAGCGCCCTGATCCAGCGCTCGTCGAGCATGCCGGGCAGTCTCGCATGCAAGCATGGCGATCGATGGCAGCGATCGAACTACGCGGGGTGGTGAAGCGATTCGGCACGATCACGGCGGTCGACGGGCTCGACCTCGACGTGCCCGAGGGCATCTGCCTCGGCCTGCTCGGCCCTAACGGCGCCGGCAAGTCGACGACGATGCGGCTGCTCACCGGGCA
>JBAREU010000136.1:0-3244 GCA_049796515.1 Solirubrobacterales bacterium | reverse complement strand
CCGCCGTTTTGAGTATCCGCCCGTTCGAGAGACACCCCGCGCCCTCCCCCCGGAAGCTGGAGATACTTCGTTCATGAACCCGAAGCTGATGGGCATCGTCAACGTGACCCCGGATTCGTTTTCAGACGGTGGGCTGTTTCTCGATGCGGATGCCGCCGTTGCGCACGGCGAAGAGCTGGTGCGGGATGGGGCTGAGATCCTCGATGTAGGAGGGGAATCAACGCGGCCCGGTGCTGATGAGGTCAGTGCGGAGGAGGAGGTGGCTCGGGTTGAGCCCGTCGTCGCTGGGCTGGCGGGGGTGGCGACCGTTTCGATCGATACCTCGAAGTTGGCTGTGGCTGAGACGGCGCTCAATGCTGGGGCGTCGATCGTCAACGACGTGACGGCGCTGCGGCGCGATCCTGGGATCGGCGGCCTGTGCGCGGACAGGGATGCGGGCCTGGTGTTGATGCACATGCAGGGGGACCCACGGACAATGCAGGCAAGCCCCGCCTATGACGACGTCGTCGATGACGTCAAGGCCTTTCTGGTCGAGCGGTTGGCGGCTGCGCTCGACGCCGGTGTCGCCGAGGAGCGGGTCTGGCTCGACCCCGGGATCGGCTTTGGCAAGACGCTCGAGCACAACCTCGAGCTGTTGCGCCGCCTCGGCGAGCTGCGGGAGTTGGGACGGCCGCTCGTCGTCGGCACCTCGCGCAAGAGCTTCATCGGCAAGATCGACGGCTCCGATGTGGGCGACCGCCTCGGCGGCACGCTTGCCTCCTCCGTCCTCGCTGCTGCCGAGGGAGCCGAGGTGCTGCGCGTCCACGATGTGGCCGAGGCGGCGCAGGCCCTCAGGATTTCGAAGGCCGTTATCTCCGAATAATCACCGAACCTGTATTTCACCCGGTCTTCTCGATAACCTGGTACTTAGGTGGCGAGTCACATGTACGGACAGGGATTCAAGCGAAAGAACGTAAGCTGGCTGAGGCAATTACAAGTGGCCGGGTTTGGGAGGAGGACCCTCGACCAAACGTTGTGCACGAGGGGCGCACGATTCGACTTTGGCTAAAGGACCGCGCTGACCCTGAGATGCGCGTGTTGTTTAAGCGACCCGACCCCGCAGGAGCTGAAGCGGGAGAGATCTATTCCATGGGCATGGAGCGTGTCGCTTATGCCTTGGGCGAGGAGCTAGGACTTCCGCTTCCAGTAGTCCACTTAGAGGAGTATGAGGGACATTGGGGTTCGCTTCAGCGGTTTGTGCCTAACTCGCGTAGTTGGATGCAGGCACCAGGCTGCCCAATGTTGATGAACCAAATGGTTAATGAAGATCAGCTACCAGAATGCTTTGTATTTGATGCATGGCTAGCGAACACTGATCGAGTGAGTCGAAATATCCTTGCCCAGGCGGATCCACCAACGAAGCCGCCAAAGAGTGCACAACGCTGCCGAACGTGGCTAATCGACAATGGCTGTACTGGGCTGTGGTTTCCCTCTAAGTTCGATCGGTCTCTGACGGGTCAGCCGGTCGAGCAAGTTCACCTCCGTGATGGGATGATTCGCGACGATGTCCGTCGCTCCGTTCTCGGAGCTATGCCCCCACGCTACCGACGGGCATGCAGAGCACTTTCTCCTGATCGTAAAGACGAGATCCTCGGTCATGTCCGAGCCGTCGAGAACACTGTCATCGAGACCGTCGTAGCAGAAGTACCTTCAGACTGCATGTCGGATCAGGCTAAGGAACTTACGACTCAGCTGCTCGTCTTAAGGCGAGATCGGATTGAGGAAATTTATGAGGCCTTGGTACCCTAGAACACCCCTGGTGAAGAGGAGCTACGCCTATGGCTAAATACGCAGTTTTGTGGGAGATCAATGGACAGGCCAGCAGGCCGATCGGCTTGGCCATCGATCTCGGCGACTACGTCTACGTAGAGGTGCCAGATAGCTACGGCATTCCTCATCGGTTTGATGGCGAGTACAGGGTACTGCAACCCGACTCTACCCATATGGTGTACAGACCGGGAGAAGAAGGGTATCTTGAGCAAATCCTCGTCGATCTTTCCTCGCTCTTTGCGATTGGGGATCGTGGTTTGGCAGATATTTCTAATAATGCAGCCCTGATTGCACTTCTTACTGAGAAAGTATTTAAGCCACGTGAGGAGTCGCGAGTAGGTGACTACGCTGTAGGTCTCCCCGATGGGTGTCCTTCTTATGTGCGGGAGCATATGATTACTGGGTTCGAGGAGTCGGATGAAGAGTCGACTTCTATGGAACCGGAGCCGTATCTCATTGCCGCCTGAGCTGCCTTCATCCAACTTAGGGCAGTTGGAAGCTGCCTGGCTTTCGGATGTATTTTTCAAGGAAAATCTGGCATTCGATCCCGATGACGCTGGAGCTTGTCGCTATTCCCTTCGCCGATCCACCGACATAGAGCAGACTGTGCATGATGATACCTGGGTGTTGCATTTAAAGGTTGAGGTTGAGTGGACTCGCGGTGAAGATAATGGTGAGTTACCATTTGAACTCGCGGTTCAAGTGAGCGGTGCATTCTCTTGGGAGATACCACCTGTTGATCCCGACCACACTTATGGGTGGTTGGATTTCAATGGTCCGTACCTGCTTTGGCCATACGTGCGTAGTTACATATCGATGATCACGAATGTGTCGCGTCTGCCTCCATTGACCATCTACACCATGACGGTTCCACGGCCTAGGGGTTTAGAAGCCTCAGAGAGTCAGATGAAGTTGGATTCCGGCTCTCAGGCGGACGCATAGTCTCTGATCTGCCATAGGGTGTTGGCATGGACGAGCCCAACGGCAACGGGATTGAGTCGCAGGTCGAGGTCGATCTGCGCGGGATCTCGATCTACACCCACCACGGCGTCAGCGATGCCGAGCAGGAGGTCGGCCAGCGGCTGGAGTTCGACCTCACCTTCGACGTGCCCGACTGCGACGCGGTCCTCACCGATCGGATTGAGGACACGATCGACTACAGCGAGGTCTGCGACATCGTCGCCCTCGCTGCCACCGAGCGCAGCTACCGCACGCTCGAGCGCCTCGCCCAGGTGGTCGGCCAACGGCTGATCGAGCGCTACGGCTGCGACTCGGTCCGCGTCCGCGCCGCCAAGCCCGAGCCACCGCTCCCCCTTTCGATCCAGGAGGTCGGCGTCGAGGTGACCCAGGAACGCAGCGATGAGGAGGACGAGGAAAACGGCAGCGAGGACGCCTGACCTAGACGTGCCGTCGCTCAGGTGCCCATATGGACCCC
>JBAREU010000135.1:0-5069 GCA_049796515.1 Solirubrobacterales bacterium | reverse complement strand
GCGCTAGGGCGATCGCGACATCGACGCCGCGGCGGATGCCGCCGTCAACCAACACCGGGGCGCGCCCTTCGACCGCGTCGACCACCTCCGGCAGGGCGTCGGCGGTGGCAAGGCAGCGATCGAGCTGGCGGCCGCCGTGGTTGGAGACGACGACGCCGGCGGCGCCATGCTCGACGGCAAGTGTGGCGTCCTCGGCCGTCAGCACACCCTTGACCAACACCGGCACCCGGCACTCCGAAGCCAGGTCCTCCAGATAGGACCAGGTCAGAGCCGGCTCCATCAGCTCGAACGTTTCCTCGATCGTGATCGCCCGGCCCGAGCCGAGCGCCGCTTCGACGTTCGGCACCCCCAGCTCAGCCGGTATCGCGAACCCGGTCCGCTGGTCGCGCTCGCGGTTGCCGCCGCGGGGCGCATCCACCGTGACCACGATCGCCTCGTAACCACACTCGCAGGCCTCGTCGATCAGAGCCCGGGTGACCCCCTCGTCCCGAAAGCAGTAGAGCTGGAACCAGCGCCGCCCCCCAGGAGCCGCCTCAGCGACGGGCCGAGGCCGCATCGTCGCCAGCGTCGAGAGACACATCACAGTCCCGGCCGCGGCCGCGGCCCGAGCCATCGCCGCCTCCCCATCCGAGTCAACCAGCCCTTGGTATGCGACCGGCGCCACGAGCACAGGCATCGAAACCTCCCCACCAAACACCTCGGCCCGAGTCCCCCACTCGTCAAGCCCAGCCAACATCCGAGGCCGCAACCTCCACCCCTGCCAGGCGGAGACGTTCTCCCGCAAAGTCAACTCATCCCCAGCCCCGCCAAAGAAATACCCAGCAACCCCCGCATCCAGCTTCTCTTCAGCTAAACGCTCGAAGTCGCCAACGTTGACCAGCTCGTCGATCACGGCGGGCATTATCGGTGCTTACAAGGAATATCGGTGCTTACAAGGAAGGGCGGGTGTCCCTCCCGACACTCATCTGAGACCGAGCAGCAACCGATGAACGCTTGAGCTTGAAACGGACGGCGGCGGGAGACGCGTCGGGATTTTCGCTGGCATCCACGGCGGCAACACCGAGCACATGCCTCCCCGGGCTTAGATTGTTGAAGACCTGCGGAGAGCCGCATCGGAAGGCACGGCGCCGGTCCAGCTTGCACCAAAAGCTCGATTCCTCCTCGCTCGATCGAAAGGCGAACTTGGCAGACCGCAGACGCGGACGCAGGGTCACCTGGTCGATCGACGTATCCGGGGGAATGGTGTCGTCGCCGGTCGTGTCTTCTCCGCCCGGGGTGGAAGCAGGCGCAGGCGGCACGCTTGGCGGGTGTTCCATGGCTTCGGTCAGCCAAGGAGGCGGCACCGGCTCATTTCCGACTGCCGACGCTGAAATCACCGTGCTGATGACCGCCACTGCGACCACCCACAGAAACATCCTCCCCCGTCTCATTGACGACGCCCGAGCGGCTCGGCGATAGCGAAGCGAGCTATGGCTGGTGACGGATCCGCGTTGCCGCTTGGGTCCATGGCCACCACCTTGAAAACGTGGCGACCGGGCTTGAGGTTTCTGTAGGTCTTCGGCGAGCGGCAGTTGTCAAAGGGCCGCTTGTCGAGCTTGCAGCGATACTTGACGCCCGTCTCGTTGGAGCCGAAAGCGAAGGTTGCCCGGCGCTTGCCCGATTTCACGCTGCGTTTGCGGAGCCTGGTCCCGGGGGGCGTCGTGTCGGGAGACGCGGAGCCTGAATTATCGGCCGGCATCGACTGGCCGGGAAGTGGCATTGAGGCGCGGACCGTGAAATCGCCCATCGCCGGCATGTCGATTGCCGTGTCGAACTTGCCATCGATTGCGATCCGATAGGCGATACCGGCGGTGGCGTTGAAGCTCGTCGCGCATGGTGGCTCGCTGACCGAGGCAACCGTGGCCAACGTCGCCAGGCTCTCGCCGGTGTAGACACCGACCAGTGCATCGAAGCCCAGGCAGAAAACGCTTACCTGGGCCACCCCCGAGGCTGGGGCGGTCCACGAAAACCACACCGAGGCCCCGCCGGGATTCCCGGCGTGGTCTGGCTCGCCAACCTCCTTGCTTGCGTTCCAGTTGGTCCCCTCGGCGGACCTGAAACTGAAGACGCCCGCTTCGCCTGTCTCGATATCGAGCATCTCCGCGTTCGCGAAGTGGTCGTTGGACGGACTCGGGGTTGGAGCAATCTGCAGCACGAACGTTCCTTCGCCGGCCGGCGGGCTCGCCGGGGGCAGGTAGAAGCCGTTCCCGTCCACGGCAATTCTGTAGACGACGCCAGTTTCCGCGTCGAAGGTGACCTCACTTCCCACAGACGGACAGTTCGGGCCGGCGCTGTAGGCGTTCTCGCCCACTTTGGTCAAGGCGTTCACAGCCGTCCCGGTATAGACGCCGAGCACGGTTGCGAAGTTGCTGCCGCAAGTCCCGACCGTGACAGTTTCCGTGCTAGTCGCTTCCCACGAAAACCAGACTGAGCGGCCTTTGGCGCTAAAGCTCCCGTGGCTCGGCTCCCCCACCTCTTTGGTCGCCTCGACGTTGGTCCGCGTAACCGCCACCGATAGCACCGGACCGAGTACCTCGGCGCTTGCGAAGTTGTCGTTGGCCGGCGGCGCCGCAAACGCCGCCGGAACCAACCATAAGGACCCCGCTGCGAGCATCAGCCCGCACAGCGCCTTTCCTCTGCGCATCCCCACCACACCCGGAGCGTACCCAATGGGCCCGCCAGATCGCTCCGATGGGGGAGGGGCACCCGCCCCTCCCCCTTGCCAACGCCTAAAAGTGAACGATCGGGATGATCAGGATGGCGACGATGTTCGCCACCTTGATCATCGGGTTGATCGCCGGCCCAGCCGTGTCCTTGTAGGGATCGCCGACGGTGTCGCCGGTGACCGAGGCGGCGTGGGCCTCGGAGCCCTTGCCGCCGTGAGCGCCGTCCTCGATCAGCTTCTTCGCGTTGTCCCAGGCGCCGCCGCCGGCGGTCATCGAGATTGCCGCGAAAAGGCCGACGACGATGACGCCGATCAGGAGGCCACCGAGCGCATCGACGCTGAGCAAGCCGACGACAACCGGCACGACGATCGGGATCAGCGAAGGCAGGATCATCTCTTTCTGCGCCGCCAGGGTGACGATGCTGACCGTTTTCGCGTAATCGGGTTTTTCGGTGCCCTCCATGATCCTCGGGTGTTCGCGGAACTGCTCGCGCACCTGTTCGACGACCTGGCCGCCGGCGCGGCCGACCGCCTCGATCGCCAGCGCAGCGAACAGGTAGACCATCATGCCGCCAACGATCAGGCCGATCAGCACCTCGGGCGAGGAGAGGTTGAAGAGGCCGTTAAGGTCGAACCCAGTCGGAGCCTCATCGCCCAGCTCGCTCTTGAAGGCGGCGAACAGCACCAGCGCAGCAAGCGCGGCGGAGCCGATCGCGTAACCCTTGGTGACCGCCTTGGTCGTGTTGCCGACCGCGTCGAGCGGGTCGGTCACGTTGCGCACGTCCTCGGGCAGGTCGGCCATCTCGGCGATCCCGCCGGCGTTGTCGGTGATCGGACCGAAGGCGTCGAGGGCGACTATCAGGCCGCAGAGCGAGAGCTGCGCCATCACGGCGACGCCGATGCCGTAGATGCCGGCGAGCTCGTTGGCGGCGAGGATTGCCAGGGCGATCACCAGTGCCGGCGCGGCGGTCGACTGGAAGCCCTGCGCCAGCCCCTGGATGATGTTGGTTGCGTGACCGGTCTCCGAGGCCTTGGCGATCGTCTTCACCGGGCGGAAACGGGTCGCCGTATAGTATTCGGTGATGACAAAAAGTAGCGCCGTCACGGCTACGCCGATCACCGAGCAGAGCCAGAGGTCGGTCGTGGTAACCGTGTCGGCAGCGGTGCTGAGCCCGAGCCGTACCGCGTCGCTCATCAGCCAGTCCGTGATCGGGTAGAAGGCCGCGATCGAGAGGATCCCGGAGATGATCACACCCGTGTACAGCGCCCCCTCGACTCGGTCCGTTTTGGTCCGCACCGACAGCGCTCCGATGATCGAGGCGATGATCGCGACGCCGCCGAGCACCAACGGGTAGATCGCGACCTCACGCAGGTAGTCGCCGCCGGCGCCGGTGAAGGTGAGGACGCCGAGCAGCATCACCGCGACCGAGGTCACGGCGTAGGTCTCGAAGAGGTCGGCAGCCATGCCGGCGCAGTCGCCGACGTTGTCGCCGACGTTGTCGGCAATCACCGCTGGATTGCGGGGATCGTCCTCGGGGATCCCAGCCTCGACCTTGCCGACCAGGTCGGCGCCTACGTCGGCGGCCTTGGTGAAGATGCCGCCGCCGAGCCGGGCGAAGACCGAGATCAGCGAACCGCCGAAGCCGAGGCCGACGAGGGCGTCAACCGCGTGCTTGTCGGTGCTGCCGGTGGCGACGAGGATGCCGTAGTAGCCGGCCACGCCGAGCAGCGCTAGGCCGACCACGAGCATGCCGGTAACCGAGCCGCCCTTGAAGGCGACATCGAGCGCCGGCGGAACGCCGCCGCGGGCCGCCTCGGCGACGCGCGAGTTGGCCCTCACCGAGAGGTTCATGCCGATGAAGCCGGCGGCGCCGGAGAAGATGGCGCCGATGGCGAAACCGACGGCGGTCTCCCAGTTCTGCAGGAGGAGGAGCAGGATCGCGATCGGGATCGCGACCGCGCCGATGATCGTGTACTGGCGATTCAGGTAGGCACTGGCGCCTTCCTGCACGGCGCCCGAGATTTCCTGCATGCGATCGTTGCCCGGCGACTTGGCGAGCAGGCGCTGGGTGATGATCAGTCCGTAGAGAACAGCCGCCCCGGCGCAGACGAGCGCGACGACGACTCCGTAATCGGTCAAGAAGCTGGTCAAGTTCGGTTCCTCCGACTGGGATTTAGCGGCGCGGGAGTCTATAAGGGCCCGCGGATACCGCGTTCTGAGGCCCTACGCGGTCTGCTTGGCGGTGGTGTAAGTGCGCTGCGTCTCGCGCACCGCGTCGCGGTAGATATCCTCGATCGCGACGCCGGCGTCGAGCGCCTCGCGGGCGCGCTGGGCGCCGTTGCGCTCCGGCAGGCGGGGCTCGAT
>JBAREU010000134.1:0-9041 GCA_049796515.1 Solirubrobacterales bacterium | reverse complement strand
AACCGCAGCCAGTTCGACGGCCAGCCCGGCGGGCTGACCGAGTCGCACCCGCGCTCCTTCTACTGCGACATCCCCCGCGGCCTCTCACCGCGCGCCTCGGGCAACGATCACCTGATCGGGCCGGGCGAGCGCAAGACCTACGTCTACGACCTGATCGAGGACGGCCGTCCCGAACGCGCCGCCTTTCAGTGGTACCACGACCACCGCCTCGACCACACCGCTCGCAACATCTGGCGTGGCCTCGCGGGGATGTGGATCGTCGACGACGAGCTCGATGAGTCGCTGCCGCTGCCCGCCGGCGAGCGCGACATCCCGCTGATGATCGCTGACCGCTCATTCGACCGCGACAACCAGCTGACCGACCCGTTCAGCGGCCGCCAGCCTCCCCGCGACGGCGTCGCCGGCGCCCGCGTGCTCGTCAACGGCGTCTACATGCCGCACCACCGGGTGACGCCGCGGCGCTACCGGCTGCGTCTCCTCAACGTCTCCCACTTCCGCTCGTACAACGTCCATCTCTCCAGCGGCGCGTCGATGATCCAGATCGCCACCGACAGCGGCCTGATGCCCCGTCCGGTCCGGCGCAGCGAGATCTTCCTCGGCCCCGGCGAGCGGGCTGAGGTCATCGTCGACTTCGCCGGCGCCCGCGGGCAGACGCTGGAGCTGCGAAGCGGTCCCCGCCACGACCGGCGAGCCGGCGCGGGGTCGAAGCCCTACGCGGGAGCGTTGATGCAGTTCCGCGTGGACTCGCGCCGCGCCCCCGATCGCACCCGCGTGCCGCACGCGCTGCGGCCTCTGCCGAGCTGGACGAGACACGCTTCGCCCACGCCGGACCGCAGCTGGACGATCTCGATCGGCGGCCTCTTCAGGACCACCTGGCTTATCAATGGCAGGACCTTCAACCCCGCCCGGGCCGATGCCTTTCCGGTGCTCGACACGACCGAGACCTGGGAGATCTTCAACCGCACCGGCGTCGCCCACACGATCCACATGCACCACGCCGACTGGTATCTGCTTGCCCGCGACGGCAAGCCGCCACCGCCCTGGGAAGACTGCCTCAAGGAGACCTTCTTCGTCTTCCCCGGTGAACGGATCCTCGTCGCTGCCCACTTCTCCGACTACACCGGCAAGTTCCCGATCCACTGCCACATGCTCGACCACGAGGACCACGGCCTGATGGCCCAGTTCGAGGTGGTCAGGCGTCGGGCGCCAGGCTCTCGCTGATCCACCCCAGGTAGCCCTTGCTGCCGGCGACGATCGGCGTGGCGACTATCTCCGGCTCGTCGTAGGAGTGGAGCTCGCGGATCGCCGCCTCCAGCTCGGGATAGCGGGTGGCCTCGGTCTTGGCCACGCACATCCACTCGCGTGCGGTCTCGACCTCGCCCTGCCAGCGGTAGCGGCTGGAGATCGGGCCGACGACCTGCACGCAGGCGGCGAGGCGGCGATCGATCAGGGCGGTGGAGATCCGTTCCGCCTCGGCCTCCGAGCCGGTGGTGGTCAGGACTTGGAGGTACTCGGCCATCCGATTCCCATAGACGTGCCGGGACTTAAGCACCCTATGTGACGCTTAAGTCCCGGCACGTCCGCTCTAGCCCGGGTCGGCGACCAGAATCTCCCCGTCGGCGTCGGGCTGCACGAGGATCGCGCCCTCGCCGCTGGCGTAGGCCTCCTCGCCGTGGTAGACGACGTCCATACCGATCGCCTCGTCGTGCTCGCTCGCCCTCAGCGGCATCACCGCGCCGACCAGCTTGAGCAGGATGAAGGTAGCCACGAAGGCGTAGACCGGGGTGACCAAGGCGGCCACGACCTGCGACCAGAATTGGCCGGCGTCGCCGTAGAACAGCCCGTCGGCGACCCCGTTCCAGCCGGCCTGGGCGACCAGGCCGAGGAAGAGGATGCCGGTGAAGCCGGCAATACCGTGGGCGGCGAGCACGTCGAGGGTCTCGTCGACCCGCGTCCGCGGCCGCCAGACGATCACCGCGTAGCAGGGCAGGGCGCCGAGGAAGCCGAGCACCATCGCCCAGCCCGGGCTGATGAAACCGCCCGCCGGGGTGATCAGGACGCAGCCGACGATGATCGCGGTGGCGGCGCCGATCGCGGTCACCCGCCGGCCGCGGATCAGATCGAGCACGAACCAGGTGAGCAGCGCGCAGGCGGGCGTCAGCAGCGTGTTGACGAAGGCGAGCACGCTGGCGTCGTTGGCGCCAAGGCCGCTACCGCCGTTGAAGCCAAACCAGCCAAACCAGAGTAGGCCGGCGCCGACCAGCACGTAGACGGCGTTGTGCGGGAGTAGCGCCTGGCGTCCGTAGTCCTTGCGGGCGCCGACGACCAGCGCCGCAGCGAGGGCGGAGAAGCCGGAGCCCATCTCGACCGGGACGCCGCCGGCGAAGTCGAGCGTTCCCTGGGCGGCGAGCCAACCGCCGCCGAAGGCCCAGTGGGCGAGCACGGCGTAGACCAGCACCGACCAGAGCGCGGCGAAGATCATGAAGGCGCCGAAGCGCATCCGCTCGACCACGGCACCGGCGATCAGCGCCACGGTGATGATGCAGAACGTGCCCTGGAAGGCCATAAAGAGGAGGTGGGGGATGGTCCCTTCGCCGCGCGGCTCGAAGCCGACACCGTTCAGCGCGAAGTGGTCGAGCCCACCGATCAGCCCGGCTTCGCCGTCGAAGGCGAGCGAGTAGCCGAGCAACGCCCAGGTGACGCCGGCGATGCCGATCGCGGCGACGCACATCATGAAGGTGTTGAGCGTGTTCTTGGCGCGCACCAGGCCGGCGTAGAAGAGGCCGAGGGCGATCGTCATCATTAGGACGAGCGCCGTTGCGGCGAGCATCCAGGCGGTGTCGCCGGTGTCGATCGCGGGGCTCATCGCTTCACCACCGGGGTCACGGCGGCCTCGTCGGACTCGCCGGTACGGATGCGGACCGCCTGCTCCAGCGGCACGACGAAGATCTTGCCGTCGCCGACCTCACCGGTGCGCGCCCCGTCGCAGAGCGCCTCGACGGTCGGCTGCACGAACTGGTCGGAGACTGCGACCTCGAAGCGGACCTTGTCGGATAGACCCATCTTCACGGTGGTGCCGCGGTAGGTCTCCACCCGCTCGAGCTCGCCGCCGTGTCCCTCGACGCGGCTCAGCGAGACTCCGCGGACTTCCGCCCTGTAGAGCGCTTCCAGCACGTCGTTGGCCTTCTCGGGCCGCACGATGCCGATCACCAATTTCAAACCGTTCTCCTCCCGTCTCCCCAAACTAGAGCGGGTGGAGACTATCGTCCTCGTCGGCTACGAGTCAGGCCGGTGCCCTACGTGCGGTGTACTTCGGTCGCGCTGGCCTGGTCGCGGGGGCGAACGACGATCTCGTCGATGTTGACGCGGGATGGTTGGGCGACGGCCCAGCGGATGCACTCGGCGACGTCCTCGGCGCGCAGTGGCTCCATTCCCGCGTAGACGCGGGCTGCCGCCTCCTCGTCGCCGTCGAAGCGGACCAGCGAGAACTCGGTCTCGACCATGCCGGGGGCGATCTCGGTCACCTTCACCGGCTGCCCCAGCAGCTCCAGTCGCAGAACTCGCAACATCGAGCGCTGAGCGTGCTTGGCGGCGATGTAGCCGGCACCGCCGCGGTAGGCCTCGAAGCCGGCGATGCTGGTCACCGCGACGATGTGGCCGTCGCCCGACTCGATCAGGCGCGGCAGCAGCGCCCGCGTCATCCGCATCGTCCCCAGCACGTTCGCCTCGTACATCGTGCGCCACTTCTCCTCGTCGGCATTGCCGATCGGTTCGAGCCCGAGCGCGCCGCCGGCGTTGTTGACCAGCACGTCGCAGCCCGGTAGCCGCGCCGTGAATGTCTCAACCGATTCGGGATCGGTCACGTCGAGCGCGACAGCCTCGCCGCCGACCTCTTCCGTGAGCTCCTCCAGCCGCTCCAGCCGACGCGCCCCGAGCACGACCTCGAAGCCGTCGGCGACCAGGGCCCGCGCCGTTGCCGCTCCGATCCCGCTCGAAGCCCCGGTAATTACCGCAATTCGCGCCATTCCCGCGAGGGTATCTGGCCGAGCGGGGGAGAGTTTGAGCTCCTCAGAACTTGTATGGCCATGAGACCAGCCGGTACTTATGCCATATTTATGGCATGCGAACTACTCTTGACATCGATGACCACCTGATGGAGGCGCTGATGGCACGTCATCCCGGTATGAGCAAGACCAAGGCCGTCGAGGCGGCGATCGAAGATCACGTGCGGCGCAGAGCGGTGGATGAGCTGCTGAAGATGCGGGGGAAGCTCGACATCGAAGACGTCTCGAAGGAGATGCGCGCAATCGATCGGCGGATCTAGTGGTCCTGCCAGACACCTCGGTCTGGATTCCCTACTTTCGCAGCGCGAGCGGGACTGAGGGGGATCGCCTCGCGGTCTTGATCGAAGCTGGGGAGGCCGCCATCTGCGGGCCTGTCCTCGCCGAGCTGTTGGGCGGGGCGGACGATGCGCAGCGGGTGTCGATCGCGGACACCGTTGGCGATCTTCCTTGGGCCGATCTCGGTCGGGCGGCCTGGCGGGACGTCGGTGTCGTTGCCCGCCGCCTGCGCCGGACGGGCCAGGCCCTCCCCCTCACCGATCTCACGATCGCCGTCGCCGCGGCTCGCGCCGGATACGCCCTCTGGAGCCTCGATTCCGACTTCGAGCGGATCGAGCCGGTTCTCGACGGCCTCGAGCTCTACCGGCCGGTCTGAGCGCTACTCGCCGATCAGCTCGATGCGGTAGCCGTCCGGGTCGCGGACGAAGGCGATGCGGTGGCCCTCGGTACGGCCGCCGGGGCGGTAGGGAGGCTTTTCGGGCTCGATGCCCTGCTCGGCGAGACCTTCGAGCGTCTCGTCGAGGTCGTCGACCAGGAGCGCGATGTGGTTGTAGCCGCTGCCGTGGTCGTAGGACTCGACGCCGTGGTTGTAGGTCAGCTCCAGGCGCGGGTCCTCGCCCGGCAACGCCATGAAGATGTTGATCGCCTCGTCGCCGATCGGCATCCGCCGCACCTCCTCGAAGCCGAGCTTCTCGTAGAAGGCGACCGAGCGATCGATGTCGCCGATCCGGTAGCAGGTGTGGAGAAAGCTGGGCACGCGCGAAGGCTATCGTCCCCACTCGCGCCGCACGCAAAATTGCGCTTGCCAGAGCGGAAATAGCCGGGCGAGCGGCCTCAATAGAATTTCCCCGATGACGAGTCGGGAGCGACGGCTGCGCCGCCGGTCGCATGGCGCGAGCTGGAAGAAGAAGATGCTGGTCCCGTTCATGGCGGTCGCTCTTGCGCTCGCCGTGGCGGGCACTGTGGCAGCGAGCTGGGCGATCGACGTCTACAACTCGGCGCCGCCGCTGGCCAGCCTCAAGCCGGTACAGAAGGGCCGTTCCTCGGCGATCTACGCCGCCGACGGCAGCCTGATCGGCTTCATCCGCGCCAGCAACATCCGCCAGCCCGTCCCCTCGCGGGCGCTGCCGCAGAACCTCAAATACGCCACCGTCGCAATCGAGGACCGCAACTTCTTCGAGCACGGTGCGATCGACCCGGCCGGGATTGCCCGCGCCGCCTGGAAGAACCTGCTGGCCGGCGGCAAGCCCGTCCAGGGGGCGTCGACGATCACCCAGCAGCTCGTCCGCAACCTCTACATCCGCGATCCGGAACCGACGATCGAGCGCAAGCTGATCGAAGCCCACCTCGCCTTCGAGCAGGAGGAAAAGCACTCGAAGAAGCGGATCCTTACGGAATACCTCAATACCGCCCCCTACGGCACGGTCGAAGGTGAGACCGCGGTGGGCGCCGAGGCGGCGGCGCAGACCTATTACGGCAAGCCCGCCAAAGAGCTTGAGCTGGCCGAGGCGGCGATGATCGCCGGCCTGCCGCAGGCGCCCTCCGAATACAACCCGCTACTCGATCCGCGGGCCGCGCTGGAGCGCCGCAACCAGGTCTTGAAGGCGATGGAGGAGCAGGGCTACATCACCACCTCCGAATACAACAACGCGATCCGCAGGGGGCTCGGCCTCGAGCCCGGCCACAAGTACCGGGTGATCCGCGACCGTTTTCTCTTCGACCTCGTCCAGCAGGAGCTGATCGACAAATACGGCCTCAACACGGTCCGCTACGGCGGCCTCAAGGCCTACACGACGATCGATCCTGAGCTGCAGGAACGGGCGCAGGAAGCGGTCGACTCGTGCGGCGTCTGTTATCCCGAAGGGGGACCGGCTGCCGGCCTTGCCTCGGTGGACCCCTCCAACGGCGAGATCGTCGCCCTTGCCTCGACCGAAGGCTCCGCTGACGAAAGCGAATTCAACTACGCCTGGCAGGCGCACCGCCAGCCCGGCTCCTCGTTCAAGACCTTCGTCCTCGCCGCCGCGATCAAGCAGGGGATCGACCCCGACAGCACCTATTACGACGGCACCTCGCCGAAGACCCTGGACCTGCCGGGGGCCGGTCCTGCTTGGGTCGTCAACAACGCCGAGCCGGGCGGCGGCACGATGTCGCTTGCCTCTGCCACCTGGCACTCGACCAACGTCGTCTTCGCCCAGCTCGACCTCGACGTCGGTTCCGAGAACGTGACCCAGATGGCGCGCCAAATGGGGATCGAAGCGCCGCTGGAATCGGTGCCGGCCGAGGCGCTCGGTGGGCTCGCCGTCGGCGTTACCCCGCTCGAAATGGCCAGCGCCTACGCGACCCTGGCCAGCGGCGGGATCCACCACGAGCCGACCGCGCTGGCCCGGGTCGAGTTTCCCAGCGGCCAGGTCGACGAACCGAGTCCCGACGCGGGCGAGCGCGTGCTCAGCGAGGGCGAGGCCTACGAAGTGACCCGCCTGCTGGAGGGCGTGATCACGCAGGGCACCGGTGCCGGTTACACCTACATGGGTTGCTCGGCCGCGGCTGGCAAGACCGGTACCTCGGAGGATCTTTCCGACGCCTGGTTCGCCGGCTACACGCCGCTCTTCTCGACCGCGGTCTGGGTCGGCCACCCGCAGTCGCGCGAAGCGACCGGTTACGGCGGCCCGACCGCGGGGCCGATCTGGCGCTCCTACATGGAAGCGGCGGTCGCCGGTGACTGCCCTGAATTCCCCCAGCCGGCCAGCCTGCCTGAACTCTCCGGCCTCGACGACGGCCACACCAGCGGCTACTCGGATTCCTACAGCGAAAGCGAAGGGGAATTCGAAGAAGGCGAGGAAGGGGGGGACGAGAAGGGATCCGACGAGGGCGAGGGCGGCGATCGGGAGGCCGAGCCCGAAGCCGCCCCCGAACCCGAAGCAGCACCGGACGCGGAAGCGGCGCCATCTCCGACTCCTGCACCAGCTCCGCCGGCGTCCGGCGGGGGTGTGTCGGTGGGCGGCGTCTCCGCGGGCTGAGTCTCTACTCCGGCCTTCGGTTACTGCAGGAAATAAGTGTACTCAGATGTTTGCTGTGCACATGCGATGTTCACTTAAGGGACCCCGAGCGCGGGTATAGTCCTCACTGACGCTGGCGTTTCTCCAGCTCGGAGTTCGCGTTGGCGTTGGCATGAGGATGGGCACGGTGGGTGGTTCTTGAGGCCACGATTCGGCTCGCCGAAACACCCTCCGAAGGAGTCCCCTTTTGCCGGCCACACCTTCTACTCCAGAGGGCCAAGGACGATCGATGGCCGAGTCCCCTCCTCTCTCAGGCGGTGAGCTGAACGCTGCTCTGACCAGGGAGGTGGTGCGCATTCACACCGCTAACGTCGGCCGCGGCCCGAATAAGTCGTTCTCCTTCCACAACGGGAACGTGGCGGTCACGATTCTCTACGGGGTCTTCACCAAGGCCGAGCAGAGCTTGGCGATGAACGAACACGGTGACGCCGTTCTGGCGATACGGCAGTTGTTTCAACGCACGATGGCCGCGGAGTTGAAGGCGTGCGTCGAAGAGCTCACGGCACGTAAGGTGGTGGCCTTCATGAGCGACAACCACCTTGAGCCGGACATGGCGGTCGAGGTATTCATCCTCGACGAGCCACTGAGTTGAGTGGTCTCTATTACAGCCACCCGGCCTGCCTCGAGCACGATCCGAGTGAGCGGCTACCCGGTCACCCGGACGTGCCCGAGCGCTTGCGCGCGATCGAACGCCGGCTCGAGAGCGTGGACTACCTGGGTTGGGAGCGACGCGAGGCGCCGCTTGCTTCCGAGGCGGAGCTTGAGCTGATCCACGCTCTCCGCCTGGTCGCGGCGATCCGTGAGCTCAGCCAGAGCGGCGGTGGCGCGATCGACGCCGACACCTACGTCGGCGAAGCCTCCTTTCGCGCGGCGCTGTGTGCCGCCGGTGGTGCCTGTGCGATGACGCGGGCGTTGCTCACCAGCGAGGCGGAGGTGGGTTTTTGCGCGGTGCGGCCCTCCGGCCACCACGCTGAACCGGACCGGGCGATGGGCTTCTGCCTCTTTGACAACGTCGCGATCGCCGCCGAGTTGGCGATCCGCGAGCTCGGGATCGAGCGGGTGTTGATCTTCGACTGGGACGTCCACCACGGCAACGGCACCGCCGAGGCCTTCCGCTGGCGCCGCGACGTGCTCGTCGCTGGCATTCACCAGCGGGGCATCTATCCCGGGAGCGGCTCGATCGGCGACACCGGCTCTGGTCCGGGCGAGGGCTACACGATCGATCTGCCGGTGCCGGCCGGCTCCGAAGAGGATCTCTGGCTCTCGCTGCTCGAGCGCTCGATCATCCCCGCCGCGACTGCCTTCGAGCCACAGCTCCTCCTCGTATCGGCTGGCTTCGACGCTCACGTCGACGACCCGCTCGGCGGTTGCCGACTGGAGTCGGCATCCTTCGGCCGGATGGCCCGCCGCCTGCGCGAGCTGTCCCGCGCGCTGGAGGCGCCGCTCGGCGCGGTGCTGGAGGGCGGTTACGCCCCACCCGCCCTTGCCGAGTCGGTCGCGGCGACTATGGCCGCCCTCGCCGGCGAGGGCGAGTCATGATGCGGCGGTGAGCGATGCCGACGAACGCGCCCTGGTTCGCCGCTACCGCGCGGCGCGGGGAGACGCCGGCCTGGCCGTCCTCGAGGGCTTTCACGCCCTCAAGCAC
>JBAREU010000133.1:0-16990 GCA_049796515.1 Solirubrobacterales bacterium | reverse complement strand
CGCGAACCGTGGCGCGACCCTCGGCGCTCGCCTCGCCGTCGCAGTACGCCGAGAGCAGCGGGCTCAGCTCAGCGCAACGGGAGCCATCTTCGCTGCGCGAGAGCATCTGGCGAAAGCGCTCTCGCCCCTCGGCCAGGCAACGGTTCACCTTTGTCCGGCTGAAGCCGGTCATCTCGCCGATCTCCGTGTAGGAATAGCCCGCGGCGAGCAGCGTCAGCGAGCGCAACTCGGCCGGCTTCAGTGCCCGTAGCGCCTCACGGCTGCGAGCGACCTGCTCGTCCCGCTCGAAGCGCTCACCCGGACCGGCACCGCCGGCCGCGATCTGGGCGATCGTGTCCCCGGTTCCGTCCTCACCGAGCCCGAGCAGGCGCTCGCGATTGCGGCGAATCGCCATCGCCTCGTGCTTGACCACGGTCTTCGTCCAGCGGATCAGCTCGCGCGGGCGGTCGTTGGGCGCTTTGAGCAAGAGGATCTCCAGCGCCCGCTGGTAGGCGTCTTCGGCATCGTCCTCGCAGAGCGAGTAGCGGCGCGCCGTCTGTCTCAGCTCGGCCTCCTCGCGGGCAATGAGCTCGATGGCGGCGCGTTTGCGCCCGGCTGTTGCGATACCCCCCTGCACTGGTTCAGCTTCCTCGCGCGAACATGCCAACTAGAGGCTCGGAGGGTGCCGAGTTCTCCCCTCTTCTGGACGGGTGGTCGGCTCCGAAGCCCGGAATTTGCGAACCAGAGTGTTTCCGGAGGGGTCGCCTGTAGCATCCGCCGGGATGGCCACCTGCGTGATCACCGGGGGTGCCGGATTCCTCGGCTCCCACCTCTGCGAGAGCCTGCTCGGCAGGGGTCACCGGGTGATCTGCGTCGACAACCTCGAGACCGGCTCGCTGCAGAACATCGAGCACATCCGCGACGACGCCTTCGACTTCCGCCACATCGACATCACCGAACAGGTCGAGATCCCCGAGGAGGTCGACTTCGTCTACCACCTCGCCTCGCCGGCCAGTCCGATCGACTACCTGCGCCTGCCGCTGCATACGCTCAAGGTCGGTTCGCACGGAACCCACCACATGCTCGGTTTGGCCAAGTACAAGCGGGCCCGCTTCCTGCTCGCCTCGACCAGCGAGGTCTACGGCGACCCTCAGGTCCACCCCCAGGAGGAGGACTACTGGGGCCACGTCAACCCGATCGGGCCGCGCGGCGTCTACGACGAGGCGAAGCGCTACGCCGAGGCGCTGACCATGGCCTATCACCGCCAACAGGGCGTCGACACCTCGATCGTGCGGATCTTCAACACCTACGGGCCGCGGATGAGGGCGCACGACGGGCGGGCGATCCCGACCTTCCTGCGCCAGGCGCTGAAGGACCAGCAGCTGACCGTGTTCGGCGACGGCAGCCAGACCCGCAGCTTCTGTTACGTCGACGACCTGATCGAGGGCATCGTCGCCCTCGCCGAGTCCGACGTGCACATGCCGGTCAACGTCGGCAACCCCAACGAGTTCACCCTGCTCGAACTCGCCAAGACGGTGGTCGAGGTGACCGAGTCGCGATCGGAGATCGCCTTCGAGGCGCTGCCGGTTGACGATCCGCAGCAGCGCCAGCCGGACATCACCCGCGCCCGCGACCTGCTCGGCTGGGAGCCGAAGATCGAGCTGCGCGACGGCCTGCGTCGCACGATCGAGCGGGCCGGCGTCGAGCGCCTCGCCGGCGCCTCGGACTGAGCCCGCCGGCGCCCCGCACCGGGTCTCTCAATATCCTGCCGGGATGGCCCGCGAGACGAGGAAATCCGCTGCCGAGGAGGCTGCGCGCACGATCGCGCCCCTCGTCGGCCCCGACGACGAGCGCGTCTTCACCGACTCGGGGATCGAGATCGACCGCCTCTACACCGAGGAAGACGTCGCCCCAGGGCTCGAGGAGCGGCTCGGCGGTCCCGGCGAGCCACCGTTCACCCGCGGCATCCACGAGGGGATGTACCGCGACCGGCTCTGGACGATGCGCCAGTACGCCGGCTTTGCCACCCCCGAAGACACCAACGAGCGCTACCGCTACCTGATCGAGCACGGCTCGACCGGCCTCTCGATGGCGTTCGACCTGCCGACCCAGCTCGGCCGCGACTCCGACGACCCGCTCTGCAACGGCGAGGTTGGCCGCACCGGCGTCCCGATCGACACGATCGAGGACATGCGGATCTGCTTCGACCAGATCCCGCTCGACAGCGTCTCGACCTCGATGACGATCAACGCGCCGGCGGCGATCCTGTTGCTGCTCTACGAGCTGGTCGGCGAGGAGCAGGGCGTCCCCAGCGAGAAGCTGCGCGGCACGGTCCAGAACGACGTGCTGAAGGAGTACATGGCGCGCGGCAACTACATCTACCCGCCCGCGCCGACGATGCGGCTGACCACCGACATCTTCGAGTACTGCCACCAGAACGTGCCGAAATGGAACACGATCTCGATCTCCGGCTACCACATTCGCGAGAAGGGCTGTTCGGCCGTGCAGGAGGTCGCCTTCACCCTCTCCAACGCGATCGCCTACGTCGAAGCGGCGCTCGAGCGGGGGCTAAAGATCGACGAGTTTGCGCCCCGCCTCGCCTTCTTCTTCAACGGCCACAACAACGTCTTCCAGGAGGTCGCCAAGTTCCGCGCCGTGCGGCGGATGTGGGCGAAGATCGTCAAGGAGCGCTTCGGAGCCGAGAACCCGAACTCTATGAAGATCCGCTTCCACACCCAGACCGGCGGGGTGACGTTGCAGGCTCAACAGCCCGAGGTCAACATCATCCGCGTCGCCCTGCAGGGCTTCGCAGCCGTCGTCGGTGGCACCCAATCGCTGCACACCAACGGCTTCGACGAGGCGCTGGCGCTGCCGACCGAGCGCTCGGCCCGGATCGCCCTGCGCACCCAGCAGGTGCTCGCGCACGAGTCCGGGGTTGCCGACACCGTCGATCCGTTCGCCGGCTCCTACTTCGTCGAGTCTCTGACCGACGAGGTCGAGGCGCGCGCCTGGGAGCTGATGGACAAGGTCGAGGAGCTGGGCGGCTCAGTCGAGGCGCTGGAGTTCATGCAGCGCGAGATCGAGGAGTCGGCTCACTCCTACCACGAGCGCTACAAGTCGGGCCAGGACATCATCGTCGGCGTCAACAAATACGTCTCCGACCAGGTCGACGACGTCGACATCCTCCGCGTCGACCCCGAGGCGGAGCAGCGTCAGCTCACTCGCCTGAAGGCCTTCAAGGAGAGCCGCGACCAGGCCGTCGTGGACGAGAAGCTCGACGAGCTGCGAGCGGTCGCGCGAGGCGAGGGCAACCTCTTGCACCCGATCCGCGTCGCCCTAGCCGCCGATGCCTCGATCGGCGAGGTCTGCGGCGCGATGCGCGACGTCTTCGGCGAATACAAGGGCGGAGCGTTCTTCTAGCCGAGGTGGAAGCTTTTGGGGGTCTCCGGACCCCACAAGACTTCCACCTCGGGGCTGAACGGTTGTTTTCAGCCCGAAGCGAGGGGAGGAACTGAGCGCCGCCAGTTGAAGCGCCTTGCATGATCGAGGTGTCGCGGACGCTGATGAAGTCCGAGCCGGAGCTGACCGAGCTGGTCGCTGCGGTCGAGGGCGTCGAGGTGACGATGGCCGAGAAGGGCTTCGGCACTCGGGTCGAGCTGCGCGCCTACGAGAGCTCGGGTCTCGATGAGGCCGACCTGGAGCGGGTCCTGGACCGCCTCGCCGAGCCGCAGAAGCAGCCGTTCGCATAACGACAAGGAGATGACCGACTTGAAGCACGCAAGCAAGCACCTGACCTTCGCCAACGTGATCTCCTGCATCGCTCTCTTCCTGGCGCTCGGCGGCGCGGCTGTTGCGGCCAAAACGACCCTTGCCCCCAAGGCGGTCAAGACCAAGAACCTCACCAACGGCGCGGTGACGACGATGAAACTGCGGAACTGGGCGGTGACGACGGCAAAGCTGCGTCCCCTCGCCGTGTCCACGCCGAAGCTCGCCAACGCCTCCGTCACCGCGGAAAAACTGGCCAACGGCGCGGTCCGCTCCGTGGCACTTGGCGGTGGTGTGGTCACCACCGGCAAGCTGAAGGATGGCGCCGTCGCCACCGACAAGCTCGCCAACGGCGCCGTCCTCAGCTCGAAGCTCAGCGCCGATGCCGTTGCCACCGGCAAAATCCAGGACGGCGCGGTGACCGCCGCCAAGCTGGCGCCAAGCTTCCTTGCACAGCTCGTCAAAGGCGTTTCCTACGTTCCCGGATCGAGCCCGAGCAACACCACCGAAGCGACGAAGACGGCGACCGCGGCTTGCCCTGCCGGCAAGCAGGTGGTCGGCGGGGGTGCGAAGGTCGTCGGTGGCGACGTCCTGATCGTCCTCACCGAGTCGGCGCCGGCACCGGTCGATGCGGCCGGCAAACGCACCGGCTGGACCGCCGTGGCCCGAGAGGCGACGGCCAGCACGGTCGCCTGGTCGGTCGAAGCGCACGCGATCTGCGCCGAATTCTGAGTTCCAAAGAACGGTCTCTCAAATAGACTCCCGCGCCGCAATGCGCGAGAGGAATCCCGTCACCCACGAGGAGAAGCTCAGCTACCTGCGCGAGCTGCGCGAGGCGGCGATCCACTCCGCCTCGGAGGAGGCGGTCGAGAAGCAGCACGCGAAGGGCAAGATGACCGCCCGCGAGCGGATCGAGAAGCTGCTCGATCCCGGTTCCTTCGAGGAGCTCGACACCTTCGTCCGCCACCGCACCTACGACTTCGAGATGCAGAAACGGCGTCCTTGGGGGGATGCGGTGGTCACCGGCCACGGCACGATCGACGGTCGCACGGTCTTCGTCTTCTCGCAGGACTTCACCGTCTTCGGCGGCAGCCTCGGCGAGGTGATGGCGGAGAAGATGTGCAAGGTGATGGACCTCGCCGCCCAGGTAGGCGCGCCAGTGATCGGCATCAACGACTCCGGCGGCGCCCGGATCCAGGAGGGCGTCGTCTCGCTCGGCGCCTACGGCGACGTCTTCGTCCGCAACGTCCGGTGTTCCGGCGTGATCCCGCAGATCAGCGTGATCATGGGTCCCTGCGCCGGCGGCGCCGTCTACTCGCCGGCGATGACCGACTTCATCTTCATGGTCAAAGAGACCTCGCACATGTTCATCACCGGCCCGGAAGTGATCAAGACCGTGACCGGCGAGGAGGTCGAGTTCGAGGAGTTGGGCGGGGCGATGAGCCACAACAGCAAGTCCGGCGTCGCCCACTTCGCCGCCGAGGACGAGGAGAGCTGCCTCGAGGACGTGCGCTACCTGCTCGGCTTCCTGCCCTCTAACAACCTCGAGGCTCCGCCGCGCTTCGCCCCCGAGGACGACCCCGAGCGCGAAGACGAGGACCTCGACACACTCGTCCCCGACGACCCCTCCAAGCCCTACGACATGCGCGAGGTGATCTCCCGCATCGTCGACGACGAGGAGTTCTTCGAGGTGCACGAGCACTTCGCCAAGAACATCGTCTGCGGCTTCGCCCGGCTCGACGGCTTCCCGATCGGCATAGTCGGCAACCAGCCGGCCCACCTGGCAGGCGTGCTTGACATCGAGGCTTCCGAGAAGGCGGCTCGCTTCGTTCGCACCTGCGACGCCTACAACGTCCCGCTAGTCACCTTCACCGACGTGCCCGGCTTCCTGCCCGGCACCGACCAGGAGTGGAACGGGATCATCCGCCACGGCGCCAAGCTGCTCTACGCCTTCACCGAGGCGACCGTGCCGAAGCTCACCGTCGTCACCCGCAAGGCCTACGGCGGTGCCTACGACGTGATGAACTCGAAGCACATGCTGGCCGACTACAACGTCGCCTGGCCGACCGCGGAGGTGGCGGTGATGGGGCCGGAGGGTGCGGTCAACATCATCTACCGCAAGGACATCGCTGCCTCGCCGACTCCCGACGAGCGCCGCCAGAAGCTGATCGACGACTACAAAGCCCACTTCGCGAACCCCTACTCGGCGGCGGAGCGAGGCTACATCGACGACGTGATCGAGCCGCGCCAGACCCGGCCAAAGCTGGTCAAGGCGCTGCGCATGCTGCAGTCCAAGCGCGTCGAGCAGCCGAAGCGCAAGCACGGCAACATCCCGCTGTAGCGACCTACAGGTAGTCCGCGATCCAGGTTCGGTAGGGGGCGATGAAATCGCGGGCACCCTCGCGCACCAGCTCGGCTGCTCGATGCGCATTGCCGGCCGAGACCTTGATGTAGCTGTGCTCGGTCATCGTGCGGGCTTTCTGGGCCCTTACAAGGCGCCTGCATAGCTCACTCCCGATCACCTTTCCGTCCCTGAGGGTCGCGAACGCACGTTGTGCCAATGCATCGTGATCGGCATCGGAGGGATCCAAGCCGGCGAGCTTTACGCCGGCGATCGCGAGATCGGCCACATAGTTCTGCACTCGCCCGAGCGCTCGCTCCACGGCTTGGACCCGGTTATAGGCGTCCATGTCGGTCTCGGTCTCGTAGGCCTGCTTGAATCGCGCAAGGTCGAAATCGGCGCCGAAGGCAGCCATCGCGGCCTCCAGCGCTGCGTACTGGCGGGGAAAGTCAAGCATGAGGTCGATGATCTCCCGGCGCCAACGCTGGACGTCTGCCTTGCGAGGACGCTCGGCCATCAGGTCGCCAGCATGTGATCGATTCCGGCGAGGGCGGTGTCGCGGCGACGCTTCTCGCTGCCCCGCGCACGGCGCCGCAGCGAGCTCTCTCGCTCCTGCAGCCGGGGCCAATGCCCGCCCCGATCGACCAACACCCTGCCCTCGGCGATGGCGCTCGCCAGCAGCTCGGGAACGGTTTCCGCGCTCCCGAGTGGGAGGACGTCCATGCGGCGACCGGTGAGCGTCTCCAGCTTCGTACTCAGGTCAGCGACACGGTCCAAGCTGTCATCTCGCATCTCGACCAGCAGGTCAACGTCGCTGCGCCGGGTGTCGTCACCTCGCGCCGCCGAGCCGAAGAGCAGCGCGAAGCGGATGTTTCCCTCGGTCCGTAGCGCCGCGCGGAGGGCTGCCAGCAGGGGCCAAGCGTGGCGGGCATAGCGTTTCTCAGCGAGCGGGATCTCCAGCCGGCGCGGCGATGGCCGTCGTGCTCGCAGCACCCCGTGGTTCACCGCGCGGCGCAGCGTCCGCTCGTTTACGTTCAGCTGCTCGGCAAGCAACTCTATCTCAGTCATGTGTCCATTATATGGCGCCATGTGTCCGATCTAGAAATGAGGTCAGGCCCGGCAACTGCTGGGGCTTCGTCCCTCAGCTCGCCGAGCTCACCGCATCTGCGGTGGACCCTGGGAGGCAGCTGCGCGCCTGGCTTGCCAGGTCGCCAACGGGGCGGCGGTCATCTCCTCCCAGGCTGCCGACTCGCCGAGGTACTGCATCACGACGAAGTGGAGTAGGCCGGGGAGCATCTCGGGGGCCTGCGCGGCGTCGCCGTCGAGCAGCTTCGCCGCCAGCAGCGTGTCGATCGCTCCGACGATGAAGTCCGAGGCGATCGGGGGTGGGGCCTGGCGGGAGGGGGTCTCGCCACGACCGCTGTCCAGCGCGCGTGAGAGGCGCTCCATCAGCTCGCGCCGCAAGGTCAGCGATCGCTCGCCGGCGGCGTGCACCTCGACCAGCAGCGCCTTGGCGATCACCGGCTGGTTTGCGCAGAACTCGAGCAGCTCGGCCAGCGCCGCCCGCAGACCCTCGCGCCAGGAGGGCTGCCGCCGGGCGGCGCCGATCAGGCGCTGGTAGAGCCATTTGCCCGCGTCGCCGTAGGCTTGCGCGAAGCAGTCCTCGCGATCCTCGAAGTGCTTGTAGAAGGTGGCGCGGCTGGTCCGCGCTCGCTCGATCACGTGTCGCACGGCCACCTGCTCGTAGCCCATCTCGCCGCTGATCAGGAGCATCGCCTCCAGGATCCGCTCGCGGGGCGGGCGGTGGCCGTGGGGGCCGGGGAAGGTGAGGACCGTTCCGCTGTCGCCATTCGAAAACATATCCCTTTTGTCTAGGTATAGCAGCTTTTAGAAACGACGCTGCCTAGAACGCAATGTTTTCTGTAGAAAAGGGAAGTAGACATCAGATATATGTTTTGGTACCGTCTTGGCATGGCCGACTCCCGGTCACTCTCCGAGCGACTCTCGAAGCTGCCTCCGGGGCGCCACCTGATCCCGCGCGATTTCGTCTCCCAGAACCAGCGCGAGCGGATGCTGCTGGCGACCGCCGAGCTGGTCGCCGAGCGGGGCTACCAGAAGACGACGATCGAGTTGATCGCGAAGACCGCCAGGGTCGCTCTGGTCACCTTCTACGAGCACTTCGCCAACAAGGAAGAGTGCTTCCTGGCCGCCTTCGACGAGAGCGTCGCCGCGGCCGGCGAGGTCTTCGCCGAGCTGCTCGACGCCGAGCAGCCGTGGGTAGAGCAGATCTCCAACGGCCTCGAGGTCTTCCTCGAGATGGTCGTGGCGGAGGAAGCGCGGGCCAAGCTCTGCATCGTCGAGAGTCAGGCTGCCGGTGGTGCAGCCCTGGCCCGCTACCAAGCGATGCTGGAGAGCGTCGCGCCGAAGCTGCGCGAGGGGCGCGAGCTCAATCCGCGGGCGAGCCGGTTGCCGGACGGGCTCGAGGTGGCGATCGCGGGAGGTCTGATGTGGCTGGTCCACCAACGTCTGATCTCCGGCCGGACCGACGACCTCAAAGGGTTGCTGCCGGAGATGCTGCAGGTGACCCTGACTCCCTACGTTGGTGAGGTGGAGGCGGCGCGCGCTGCGGAGGCTGCCCAGGCGCGGGCGGCGGCATAGTGGCGCGCCGGAAGAGAGAAGCGAAGGCGGGGAGCTGGGCCAGGAAGATGTGAGCCCCCCGCGCAGAGGACGCGATCCGGCGCGGGAGAGAATCGCCGCCGCGATGGTCGAGACGGTCGCCGATCACGGCTTCGCGGCGGTCGAAATAGCGACGGTCTGCGAGCGAGCGCAAGTGGGCCGCGCTCACTTCGACCGCTGCTTCGCCGATCTCGAGGATTGCTTCCTCGCCGTCCACGACGAGGTCATGGAGGAACTCTGTGCGCGCGTCGGCGCTGCCTGCGTGGGACGCGAAGCTTGGCACGACCGGATCTGGGCGGCGGGCGTGGCGGCGATGCGTCACCTGCAGGAGGATTCCGCTCGGGCACGCTTCCTCGTCGTCGCCGTCAACGGCGCAGGCAGCGGCGCACAATCGCGGCGCGACCGGATCGTGCAGCGCATCGCCGACGTCCTCGACGGCGGTCGCGGCGAGGCCGAGGGCGAGCGGCCGATGTCGCGCTGCACGGCCGAAATCGCCGCCGGTGCGGTCTACGGGACGATCATGACCAAGGTCGAGACCGGCTCGATCGAACGCGGCGAAGAGTTCCTGCCGGAGCTGATCTACTTGGCGACGATGCCTTATTTGGGCGCCCGTGCGGCGGAGGACGAGCTGCTCGTCCAGCCGCTGCGATAGGCACGCCGCCGCCCGACTCTGGGGTATCGTCGGTCCGTGGCAAAGGGGAAGGCGAAGAAGGGGGATGCCCCGCCGGCCGCAGTCGCCGCTTCGCCGCGGCTGCCTGCTGGCCGCCACGGGCTGCCACGCGAGTTCATCACCCAAAACCAGCGCGAGCGGATCGTCACGGCTTTGGTCGACACCGTCGCCGAGCGCGGCTACAACGCCACCACCGTCGCCAACATCACCAAGGCCGCGTCGGTCTCGCGCCGCACGTTCTACGAGCACTTTGCCGACAAGGAAGCCTGCTTCCTCGCCGCCTACGAGATGGTCGCCGACCACATCGCAAGCGCGATGCGGGCCGCGGCCGATTCTTTCGAGGACTGGCCGCAGAAGGTCCGCGCCGCGCTGGCGACCATGCTGCGCTTCCTCGCCGGCGAGCCCGAGCTTGCGCGCATTTGCATGATCGAGCCCGTCGCCGCCGGGGGCGAGATCGCCGCTCGCCATCGTGCCTCGATGCAGGGTCTGGTCGAAATCCTCAAGGCGGGGAGGCCCGAGCACGCCGGTAAGCGCCCGCTTCCCGAGGCGACCGAGGAGACCCTGGTCGGCGGCATCGTCTCGTTGATCGTGCGGGAGATCAGCGCCGGCCGCACCGAGCAACTCGAGTCGTTGCTGCCCGACCTGGTCGAGCTGACCCTGGCCCCGTACGTGGGCGGGGAGGAAGCGGAGCGCTTAGCGCGCCAGTAGCGAGCGCAGCTGCTCGCTCGCCCAGTACCTGGTGCCCGGCCCCCGGCCCTCCTGCCGCACGAGCCCGCTGTCGAGCAAGCGACGCAGATCGCCGGTGACAGTGGCCGCTGAGACGTCGGCCTCACCTCCGTAGCCGGCGCGGTCGATCCCGCCGATCAGGCTCTGCTCGAGCGCAATCGTGAAGCGCTCCGGCCAGCCGCGCTCGGTCACCTCACGTTCAAGCAGCTCCCAGCGCCGCGCTGCCTCGCGGATCTGTTCCAGGCGACGCTCGGCCTGGGCAACGTGAGCCTCGACGCAGAACTCGACCCAAGCGGAGGCGTCGCGCTCGGGCTGGTAGCGGCCGGCCTGGGTCTCGCGCAGCACGGCGTAGTAGGCAGGCGTGTTGCGACTCAGGTATTCCTCGATCGAGGAGAACTCCGGCGAAAGCAGCCCCTCGCGAGCGAGGACGAGAGACTGGACGATTCGGGCCACCCTGCCGTTGCCGTCGCGGAAGGGATGGACCGAGGTCACGTTCAGGTGGGCCATTGCCGCCTTGACCACCGGGTGGACGCCGTCCCCACCGTCCTCCAGCCACTCGACCACCTCCGCCATCAGCGCCGGGACGGCCTCGGGGTCGGGCCCGCGATACTCGATCTCACCACCAGTGCCCGTGACCGAGATCGGGCCGACGCGCCAGAGCCCCGGCGACTTGTCGTGCTGGAAGTGGCAGGCATCGAAGTGAAGGTCGAGGATCACCCGGTCGACCCAGCGGAACCGGGGGTCGCGCGCCATCGCGGCGACATGGTCGATCGCGCGCGCGTAGCAGGCGACCGCCTGGCGGCTCTCGTTAGCTCCAGGTTCGGGCGCGGCGCCGCTGGTCAGCGCAATCGCCTCGCCGGGCTCGACGCTGTAGCCCTCGATCGAGGTCGAGCTCTCGATCGAGCTGGCCCGGACGGCACGGCGCAGCGTGCCCATCCAGGGCGCCATGCGTTCAGCCTCGCCGCCGAGCTCGTCGCGTAGGCGATCGAGCTCGGCGAGCCTGTCGCGAAGGCCGGCGCCGATTTGCGGAGTAGAGATGATCATCTGTTAATCATATACAAAGGGTAGTAGATTAACATGCTAGTGTGCAGGTTGACTAACCAGGAAAAAATCACCCCGGTTGGCTGTGGTACTGTGTAAATGTGAATCACATTAAAAATATCACGGTCTCGGTCCCGGAGGAGGTCTATCGAGCTGCCCGCGTCCGTGCCGCAGAAGAGGGGAGCTCGGTCAGCGCACTGGTGACCCACTACCTGCGCTCGCTCGAGGAGCGCGAGTCGGAGTTCTCGCGCCTGGAGGTGCTGCAGGGCCAGGTCTTCGCCGACATCGACCGCTTCCGCGGCGGAGATCGGCTCGACCGCGACGAGCTCCACCGCCGTGCAGTTCGCTGACACCAACATCCTGCTCTACGCGATCTCCACCGACCCGCAGGAGCGACACAAGGCCGAGCGCGCCCGCGGCATCCTGGCGGGGCAGGATCTGGCGCTGTCGGTGCAGGTCCTGCAGGAGTTCTACGTCCAGGCGACCCGCGCGAGCCGCCCGGATCCGCTTTCCCATGAGCAGGCCTCGAAGCTGGTCGAGTCGTTTCTCCGCTTCCCGGTGATGGACGTCACCACGAACGTGATGCTCGCGGCCCTTGCCACCCGCAATCGCTTTCGCATCTCCTACTGGGACGCTGCGATTCTCGAGGCGGCGCGTGCCCTGGGTTGCGAAGTCGTGCTCTCCGAGGATCTGAACCACGGCCAGGACTACGCCGGCATCGGCGTGCGAAACCCGTTTCAGCCCGCCTGAGTCGGTCTCACGGCGCCGCGGTCGCCTCGGCCTCGACCGCTCCGCCGCGCGCGACCGCGGCACCGCCCTCTTCGCGAGTGAGGCGGTGGGCAAGGTAGACGGGGACGATCGAGATCAGCACCACCAACACCGCGACGACGTTGACGATCGGCAGCTGGTTGGGGCGGAAGAGGTTGGTGAAGATCCAGATCGGCAGCGTTTCCTCGCCGGCGCCGATCGTGAACGTGGTGACGATGATCTCGTCGAAGGAGAGGGCGAAGGCGAGCAGGGCGCCGGCGGCCAGCGCGGTCCTGAGACTGGGCAGCGTCACGAAGCGGAAGGTCTGCCAAGTGTGGGCTCCGAGGTCGGCCGAGGCCTCCTCGAAGGAGGTCGAGACGCGGCGCAAGCGGGCGACGACGTTGTTGTAGACGACGACGATGCAGAAGGTGGCGTGGCCGACGATCACGGTGAAGAGCCCCAGGTCGACGCCGAGCACCTGGGTGAAGGTGTTGCTGATCGCGACCCCGGTGACGATCCCCGGCAGCGCGATCGGCAGGATGACGAGGAAGGAGATCGTCTCGCGGCCGAAGAAGCGGTGGCGCGCCACCGCGAGTGAGGCGAGGGTCCCGAGCACGATCGCGATGGCCGTCGCCGCCGCCCCCGCTTTCAGCGAGGTGAGGAGGGCATCACGCACGGATTCGTCCTCGACCGCCTTCGGGAACCAGTCCAGGGTCAACCCAGACGGTGGCCACTCGACCACGTTGCTCGCGTTGAAGGCGTAGATCGCGATCACGACCAGCGGGATATAGATGAAGGCCAGTCCGACACCGACCGCGAGGCGGAGGAGGAAGGCGGCTCGCTTGGAGAGGCGCACCGGATGCCCCTAGATGTGCTCGAAGGCGCCCAGGCGGCGGGCGACCAGCAGGTAGGCGATCATCACCACGATCGGGACGAGCGCGAAGGCAGAGGCGAGCGGCAGGTTGTTGACGATGTTGTTGAAGATGACGTTGCCGATGAACTGGTTGTTGGAGACCAAGCGGGGCGTGATGTAGTCGCCGAGCGTGAGCGCGAAGGTGAAGATCGAGCCGGCGACCACAGCGGGGAAGACGAGCGGCAGGATTACCCGGCGGAAGGTGGTGAAGGGTGAGGCGCCGAGGTCCTCGGAGGCGCTGATCAGCGAGTTGGGGATGCGCTCCAGCCCGGCGTAGATCGGCAGGATCATGTACGGCAGCCAGAGGTAGCTCATCACCAGCCAGACGGCGGCGTTGCCGAAGCCCGGACCGTGCAGCCCGAACGGCTCCAGCACCCAGTTGAGCACGCCATCGGCGGAGAGCATCGTCCGCCACGCGTAGACCTTGACCAGGTAGCTGGACCAGAGCGGCAGCAGCACCGCGACGACGAGGATCGCTTTGCCGCGCCGGCTCGCCAGCTTCGCCATGTAGAAGGCGATCGGGAAGGCGAGGACGGCATCGGTGACGGTCACGAGGGCGGCGATCAGGATCGTCCGCCCGGCGATGTCGCGGTAGACCGGTTCGTCGAAGAGGGTTTCGAGGTTCTCCATGCTGAAGCCGGTGACGACTTCGCCGGAGAGCGGGTCGACCGTCCAGAAGGCGGCGATCAGCAGGACCGCCAGCGATCCCAGGTAGCCGATCACCAGCCAGCCGACCGGGCCGGCTAGCAACGCTCCGACCTGCAGGCGGGGGCGGCCGTGGAAGAGGTCGGCGAGCCGCTGGCCCGCCGACCTCCTCTCCACGACCGCTTCAGTCGCCATCCGTCAGGACCAATCGATCAGCCCTTGATCGAGGTCCAGGCTTGGACCCACTCGTTGTAGTCCTTGCAATCCCCGGAGCCGTCGCCGCAGTCCGCCAGTGGGGTTTCCCAGTAGTAGACGCGTTTCCAGAAGCCAGGGTCTTCGGCGTGATATTTGGCGCAGAACCCTTTCTCGGCGGTCTCTTCGCAGGCCAACCGCTGGGCCGGCGCCTCGCCGAAGTATTCGGCGACCTGTGCGTTAGCTTTCGGCGAGACGATGTGGTCCATCCACATGTACATGCAGTTGGGGTGTTTCGCTTCGGAGCTGAGCATCCAGGTATCCGACCACCCGGTCGCGCCCTCTTCGGGCAAGAAGCCCTGGCTCGCCGGGCTCGCCGCCACCGGTTTGCCTTCGTCTTGCAGGAGGAAATACTGGTACTGCCAGGTCGTGCCGAGGTCGATGTCGCCGTTGGCGAAGGCCGAGATCTGCTTTGCCGCTTCGGACCAGTATTCGCCCACGTTGGGTTGCTGTTCTTTCAGCAGGTCGACCGCGGCTTCAAACTGCTCGTCGTTCAGCTGGTAGGGGTTGTCGATTCCCAGGTCCGGCTGGTGCGTCTTCAGGTAGACAGCCGCGTCGGCGATGTAGATCGGGTCGTCGTAGGCGCTGATTTTGCCTTTGTATTTGGACGCGACTTTCGGATCGAGTATCACGTTCCACGATTCGGGGCCCGGTTTGATCGCGTCCGAGTTCCACATCAGCAGGTTGGCCCCGCGCCCGTGGGGGATTCCGTAGTGGGTGCCGTCGAAGGTGTTATAGGGCTGGTCTTTGAGGTCGTCGAAGATCGTCTCGTAGTTGGGGACGAGATCGACATTGACAGGATCGACGTCGCCGCCCTCGACCAGGCGCGCCGAGGCGTTGCCCGAGGCCGAGACTCCGTCGTACTGGCCGCTGCGCATCAGCTGCACCATTTCGTCAGAGGTGCCGGCGACCTTGCTGCTGACTTTGCAGCCGGTTTCTTTTTCGAACGGTTTGACCCATTCGGGTTCGACGTAGCCGGCCCAGGCGATCAGGTCGACCTGCCCCTCTCCTTTGCCGAGCTTGGTCAGTTCCTCGCCTTCCCCTCCGTTGTCGTCGCCGCAACCGGCGAGCAGCAGCATGAAGGCGAGCAGGCCGGCGATCACGAGCCAAGCCGTCCGTCCGGGATGTGCGTCCTGAGTCCTCACGGGGATTCCTCCTCTGTTCGTTGTCCACGGACCGCGACCGTGTGCTCCGGGCGCCAGCCCACCAGCACCTCCCTACCCTGCTCGGAGCTAGCGTCACCCGACGCGCCCTCCGCGTTTTGACGTACAAGTTGAAGCTCTCCGCCGCCCTCGAGGGCGACCGTGTAGCGGGTGACCATCCCCGCGTAGGCGACCTCGGCGATCCGACCACGTTCGATGCGCAGGCCGTTGGGCTGGGCGGCCGGGTCGAGCAGCTGGATCTTCTCGGGGCGGATCGTGAAGCGCGAGCCGTCCCGCTCGAGCAGGTTGGAGACGCCGACGAAGCCGGCGACGAACTCGGTCGTCGGCCGCTCATAGAGCTCGACCGGGGTGCTGACCTGCTCGATCCTGCCCTCGTTGAAGACGGCGATCCGGTCGCTCATCGTCAATGCCTCGTCCTGGTCGTGGGTGACGTAGACGAAGGTGATGCCCACCTCGCCCTGGATCGTCTTCAGCTCGCTCTGCATCTGCTCGCGCAGCTTCAGGTCGAGTGCCCCCAGCGGCTCGTCGAGCAGCAGCACCCGCGGCCGGTTGACGATCGCCCGCGCCAGGGCGACGCGCTGGCGCTGCCCGCCGGAGAGCTCGCCCGGCTTGCGCTCCGCGTAGCCGGGGAGGCGGACCATCTCCAGCGCCTCGTCGCGGCGGCGCGCCCGCTCGGCCTTGGCGACGCCGGCGACCCGCAGGCCGTAGGCGACGTTCTCGCCGACCGTCATGTGTGGAAACAGGGCGTAGTCCTGGAAGACCGTGTTGACCGCGCGGTCGTACGGAGGCACCCCGCTCATGTCCCGTCCGGCCAACTCGATCGTGCCGCCGCTTGGATCCTCGAAGCCGGCGATCATCCGCAGAGTCGTCGTCTTGCCCGATCCCGATGGGCCGAGCAAGGTGAAGAACTCGCCCGCCTCGATCTCGAGGTCGATGCCCGCAACCGCCTCTACCTCGCCGTAGTGCTTGGTGAGGTTGGCCAAGCGGATGTCGGGTGGAGCAGTTACATGGAGAAGTTATCCGAGTGGTTCAGGAGGTCAAGGACAAAACCACCCCGGCCAGTTGGCCGGGGTGGCCTACGGGCCCCTGCCCGAAGTCGATTTAGAAGCCGACGGGGTGGCGGGCGATGAAGCCGGCGCCGTCACGCACGTCTTCGTGCCAGCTCGGGCCGGTTTTGCCGTCGGTATTGCCGGAGGTGTCCCAGCGGTAGCCGGCGATCACCGCGTAAGTGTGGCCGGCGTTGGCGTAGACCGTGATCCAGCGGCCTTCGCCGCCCATGCCCCAGCTTGCCAGTGGGCCGGAGGGCATCGGGCTGGTGAGGAAGTTGCCGCCCCGCAGGGCATAGCTGACCGAGCCGGAGCAGTCGTAGCCCGCGTCCTCCCAGCGTCGGTGGCCGCCGCCGTAGATGTAGGGCTTGTTGCGGATCCGGTTGGCGAACGCGACCACGCGTTTGACCCTGGCCGGCGCCGACTTGGGCGGGACCAGCATCCCGTTGCTGAGCAGCCGCGCTTTCGGCGTCGGCGTGCACATGTCCACTTCGGCGGGGGTCAAGCCGCCGCCGTCGCAGCTGGCGCTGGCTCCTGACGGTATGAGGGCGAGGATCGCCAGCGCCGCGAATGCGACTACCCCCGCCTTGAACTTTGAGCTGTTCTTAGGCAAACCGATCTCCTTCGTCGGCCTACGGGGTTAGCTGTCGGGCTAGCGCGAAAAGGAGCCTGCGCTCCCGCCCTTTGTCGGGCGGGTTAGCCCCGAAAACGTGGTTCCCCCGCTCCCGCGTCGCCTTCTGGCTGGCGGGATTCGGCGTTTCGGTTGTTCGGAACGGCGGGCAGTGTAGACGATTGCCCGGGCGGATGCTTACAAGAAACAAACATTTTGTGGCCTTTCGCACTTCCATGCCAAATTCCTCTCGACGGGGCGGCTGGTAGCTTGCGGTTTGGGATGGAACTTGCCGGCAAGAAAGCCCTGCTAACCGGGGCGACGGGAGGTCTTGGCCGGGCGATCGCCGAGGCCCTCGCCGGCCGCGGCGCCGAGCTCCTGCTCAGCGCCCGCAAGCGCGACGCGCTCGAGGCGAT
>JBAREU010000132.1:0-3016 GCA_049796515.1 Solirubrobacterales bacterium | reverse complement strand
GCTGAGCAGTCCCGGCGACTTCGCCCGCACGATCCTCGCCCTCGTGGGCGCCGGGGTCGACCCCCGCACCTTTGGCGGCCACGACCTGGTCTCGGCGCTGGCGAAGCGCCGCCGCGACAACGGCTCCTTCGAAGGCTGGCCAAACTCGACCGCGTTCGCGGTCATCGCCCTGCGCGCCGGAGGCGCCGGGGACGCCAGCCAGTCGACCGCATGGCTGGCCAAGGTCCAGAACGGCGACGGCGGCTGGGGCGATGTGCCCGGCTCGCCGAGCACGGTCGACGGCACCGGCGCGGTCCTGCAGGCGATTCCCGATACGGATGCCGCCGGGAGTGGGCTGAGCTATCTGCGCAAGGCGCAGCGGCCCAGTGGTGGCTTCCCGCTCGGCGGCTCCGGCGGAGTCAACTCTCAGTCGACGGCCTGGGCGGTGCAGGGGATGCTGGCGGTGGGGACGGACCCAGCCTCGGTGCGAGCGGGGGGCAAGAACCCGCTCGAGTACCTCGCCGCTCGCCAGGAGGCCGACGGTCACTACCGCTATTCGGACGCAAGTGACCAGACCCCGATCTGGGTAACCGGCCAGGTGTTGACCGCGGTCGCCGGCGATGCCTTCCCGATTGCCCCAGCGCCGCGCGAATCGCAGCCCGACTCGCCGGGGCTCAGCATCGCGCCGGTTCCTAACACGGGCTCCACCAACCCGTTGCCGCCCGCCCTCGGAGGTTCGGAACCGCTCAACCAACCCGGCGGTGCCGTCCCGCCTTCGACCGGTAGTACGCCGCCCACGGGTGGCGTGACTCCCTCGCCTAAGACCCCGCCGCTAGGCAGTGGGGTCGCGCCCGTGCCGCCCCCTGTCGGGCCGGAGGGCGAGGAAGCCGAATCGGCCCCGACTGAGCCGGCGGCGTCGCCCTTCGAGGCCAACGACAACCCGAGCCCCGAGCCCTGGGCCCCGATCGGCATCGGCCTCGGCACCAGTGCCGTGGCCTTGGGCAGCGTCCTCTTCCTGGGCCGGCGCTTCAGCTGGTAGGCAACGGTCTATACGCTCGCCCTATGGACGTCGAGACGGCGATACGCACTCGCCGCACCCACAAGGCCTTCGGCCCGGACGCCCTCCCGCGCGAGCAGGTCGAGGAGCTGCTGGAGCTGGCGCGCTGGGCGCCCAACCACAACTTGACCGCGCCCTGGCGCTTCCGCGTCCTCGGGCCGCGGGCGCTGGCACGTCTCAAGGAAGTGACGGGGCCCGAGGGAGCGGCGAAGCTCGACCGCGCCCCGACCCTGATCGTCGTCTCCTGTGCCCTCGGCGACGATCCGATCCAGAACGAGGAGGACCTGCACGCCACCGCGGTCGCCTCTTACATCGTCCTGCTCGGCGCCCACGCTCGTGGCCTCGCTGGCTACTGGCGCACGCCCGCGCTGCTCTGGTCGGAGAGCGGCAGGGAGGCCGTCGGGTTGCCGGACTCCGAGCGCTTCGTCGCGCTCCTCCACCTCGGCAGCGTCAGGCAGGAAAAGGAAGCCCCGCCGCGCCCGCCCGTCGCCCAGACCACGTCGTTCCTCGACTGATGCTGACCCGCGCCGCGGCTCTGGAGGAGATCGCCGGCAAGCGCTTCGAGGTGGTCGTGATCGGCGGTGGGATCACCGGCGCCGGCGTCGCCTTCGACGCCGCCGCGCGCGGCTACTCGGTGGCGCTGCTGGAGCGGGGCGACTACGCGATCGGCACCTCCAGCCGCTCATCGAAGATGATCCACGGCGGCCTCCGCTACCTGCAGAACCTCGACCTCGGCCTGGTCCGTGAGGCGCTCCTCGAGCGCCAGCTGATGGTGCAGCTCGCGCCGCACCTGGTCTACCCGACGCCCTTCATCGTCCCTTCCTTCGCCGAGGAGCGCCGCGACCGCAAACTGGGCTGGGGGCTCAACATGTACGACGTGATGGCGACGACGCGGGTCGGTCGCGGCCGCCGTGAGATGCGCTCCTCCAAGGAGGAGGACGAGGACTTCTACTGGTCGCCGGACCGCCACCGCACGATCGATCGCGACGAGGTGCTGGAGCTGGTCCCCGCGCTGCAGCCGCAGGATCCCAACGACGCCTATCTCTTCTACGACTGCCAGACCGACGACGTGCGCCTTACCCTGACGATCCTCGGTGAGGCCGAGCGCTTCGGCGCGGTGATGTTGAACGGCGCCGAGGTGACCGAGGTGCTCTCGCACGAGGGCCGTGCCGTCGGCGTCGCCGCGGTCGAGGCCGAGTCGGGCGAGCGCTTCGAGGTCGAGGCCGAGAACGTCGTCAACGCGACCGGCGTCTGGGCCGACCGGATCGGGGCCGAGGTGATCGAGGAGGAGGACGTGCCGCGGATCGTGCCCAGCTGCGGCACCCACCTCCTTCTCGACCGCGACGACCTCTCGACCGGCAGCGCCGCCTGCATCGTCCCGGCCGGCGAGGGCCGTCACATCTTCGCCCTGCCCTGGTACGGGCGCACCCTGGTCGGTACCACTGACAACGACTTCGACGGCGACATCGACCATCCCCACCCGGGCGAGGCCGACGTCGAGTACCTGCTCGCTGCGGTCAACGCCTTCTTCGGCACCGACCTGGCCGACTCCGACCTGGTCGGCGCTTACGCCGGGGTGCGACCGCTGATCGCGACCGGCGACCCGAAGAAGTCGGTCGACATCTCGCGCAAAGCGGAGCTGTACGAGACGTCCTCGCGGATGCTGACGATCACCGGCGGCAAGCTCACCACCTGGCGGCGGATGGCGAAGCAGACGGTTGACCGCCTGGTCGAGCGCGAGGGGCGCGAGGCACCTTGCCACACGGCTGAGATCCCGCTCGGGATGGAGGCGCGGCCGGAGGACTTGGAGGCGCCGGAGGGGGTGGGGGAGGAGTCCCTAGCCCAGCTCGCCTTCCGCTACGGGCACGCCGCCCGCGCCGTGCTGCGCCTGGCTCGCGAGCAGCCGAAGCTGGCCGAGCCGATCGTTCCCGGCCGTCCCGACCTCCTCGCCGAGGTGGCGATCGCGGCGCGGCTGGAGCA
>JBAREU010000131.1:0-10474 GCA_049796515.1 Solirubrobacterales bacterium | reverse complement strand
GCGGCGACATCCGCGCCCTCGCCGGCCAGGCCTTCTCGGCCCCGCAGCCGCCCGGATCGACGTTCAAGATCGTCACCACCACGGCGGCACTACAGAAGGGCGTGGTCTCGCTGGACGACGAATTTGAGATCGTCGACGGGGTCAACGTCGGCGGTCGCTTCATCAGCAACGCCAACGGCGAGTTCTGCGGCGGCACCTTCCGCGAAGCGTTTGCCGAGTCCTGCAACGCCGACTTCGCCCCGCTCGGGCCGAAGATCGGCAACGAGGACATGGTCGCCACGGCGGAGCGCTTCGGCTTCAACTCGCCGCTCACGCTCTACGAGGCGAGCCTCGTCGCCGAAGTCGACCCACCCGAATCGACGATCCCGACCGACGTCGGCGAGGAAGTCGACCTCGGGGTGACCGCGCTCGGCCAGGGCGAAGTCCTCGCGACTCCGCTGCAGATGGCGAGCGTCGCCCAGACCGTCGCCAACGGGGGTGTGCGGGCGCCAACCTCCGTCGTCGCCAACCGCAGGCTACGACCGGAGGCGGAGCCGGTGCGCGTGATGTCGCCGAAGATCGCAAGCGAACTGACCGAGCTGATGGTCGGCGTCGTCGCCGGCGGCACCGGCTACGCGGCGGCGATATCCGAGGCCCAGGTCGCCGGCAAGACCGGCACCGCCGAGCTGGGCCCCGTTCCCGGGCAGGAGGACGAGGAGGAACCGGAGCAGATCAAGGACGCCTGGTTCACCGCCTTCGCCCCGGCCGAGAAGCCCCGCCTAGCGGTCGGCGTCCTTCTGATCGAAGCCGAAGCGGCGGGCGGTGAAGTCGCCGCGCCGATCGCCGGCGAAGTCCTTTCCGCCGGCCTCTAGCTCGCCGTTAGAGGTCGAGCGTGACCGTCGCCGGGCCCTCGGGGCCCGGGATCGAGAGGACCAGCGGGCGGTTCTCGGAGGCGGAGGCCGGCAGCTCAAAGAGGATCAGCGAGCCCTCGATCGGCCCCTGCTCGGGGGTGGAGTCGAGGATCGGGATCTGTTCCTGCGATTCGACTTCCCCGCCGAAGGGAAGCGCGTAGAGGCTTTCGCTGGGAAGCGCCTCGAAGGTCTCGTGGTCGGCATCGGTGATCGTGAACGAGTCCGCCAGCTGCTGCGGCTCTTCGCTCTCGTTCTGGACTTCGAGGAAGACGCCGAAGTAGGCGGAGCCAGGGGGAACTTCCGGCTGGCCGACCAGATAGGCGGAGTCCTCGTTGTCATTCGGATTGAGGAAGCGGGAGAAGATGACGTTGTACTTGAGCTCACCGAGCGTCACCGGCTGTCCCTCGACCACGTCCTTGGAGTGCTCCTCGGAGCCGCAGGCCGCAAGCACGAAGGCGCTCGCGGCGAGCGCAACAGCGGCGAGCAGCGAGAGCATGGTTCGGCGTTGGCGGGCCATCGGCGGCGAGAGTCTATAAAGGCGCTCGGCAGCCCGCCTCAAGGGATGCCGGTCGCGTGCGGGTTGCCGCCTGCAACGGCGACGAGCGCCGGGGCGGCTTCCTCGTTCTCGAGTAGGTCGCGGAGTCGCCGCAACGCCTCGCGCCAGCCGCGCTGCTCGAAGGTCGAGTTGGCGGCGAGCACCTCGAGCGCCCGATCGAGCGGGTTCGAAGGCTCGGTCCAGCGCGAGACGCGAACCCTGGTCAGGGGACCCGTGCCTTCTGTCAACTCCCAGAGCGTGGTCGACGGAATCCGATTGCCGCGGCCGCCACGGCCGCGCTCGACGACCTTGTGGGGCTCTTCCAACTCGACGATCACGGTGTCCGTCCACACCGATCGCAGCGGCGAGGCGATCCGAAACCGCGCCCCCGCGCCGATCCCGCTCGACTCGATCCTGGTCAGGTGAAAATCGCTGAGGAAGTGATCGGTGAAGGCGGGGCGCCGCGCCAGGTCGGCGATCGCCGCGAAGACGCGCTCCCGTGGGGCATCGATCTCGATCTCTACGCCGAACGGCCCCATGCGAGGGCGAGATTCTAGTGTCCGTGTCCACAGTCGAACGTTTGAAAGAAGCGCCATCCGGGTAAGGCTGCGGCAAACCCCCGATGCCCTGGGGTTGTGCAGGGCGATAGGATCGGGGGGCGGAAGGCGCCGGGAAGGAGCAGACATCACCACCAGTCTCACCCCCACCCCAGCTTCCAACAGCTACTCGACGGGGACGTTTCCCGGTCCAGGTACCTATTTTTGCGTAGAGTGCGGCTCCCAGCTTGCCCTGCGCGAGGAGGACGAGCTACCGCTCTGCCCACGCTGCGGCGCCGACAACTTCCAGCTCGACTCGATCTTCGAATCGATGCAGGAGCATGGCGCGACAACCGCGGAGTTCGAGCTACAGAGCCAAGTCGCCCCCTCCAGCTGGTTGGACGAGCGGCGAGCCGAGCTGCCCGCGGGCAGTCGCCATCTGGTCTACCTGGACGGTGACGGCGAGGTACTCGACTTCGAGATCGGCACCGGCTGGACCAGGATCGGCCGCAGCGTCAGCGCCGACCTCCGCCTCGACGACCCCAGCGTCTCCCGCCGCCACGCACTGGTCGTCTCCGAACCGGGCGAGGCGCTGCGGGTACTCGACGATCGCAGCCTCAACGGCGTCTTCGTCAACGGCGACCTGGTCGAGTGGGGCAAGCTCGCCGACGGCGACGAGCTGACGGTCGGCCGCTATCGCCTCTACGCGCTGGAAGCGTAAAGAGCTAACCACGCAAATTCCGGCCTACGACGCCCGTAGAGTGGGCACCGTGGACTCCCCGCAGGACCCCTCGATCGCGGCCGAGCAGGCCCGCGCCCGCCTGCACGAGGAGATCGAGCGGGTGCGCAGCGGCGTAGAGGAGATGCTCGCCGAGCAGGCGAATGAGCACGACCACCCCGAGCTGCGCAAGGAGCTCGACGAAATCCGCGCCGAGACCCGCGACTACGTCAAGAAGCGAATCCGCAAGAGCGAGAAGCGCGCCGACAAGCGCCTGGCGAAGCTGGAACGCCGCATCGACCAGGTCGAGCAGGATCGCAAGTACGCCGAGTGGCGCATCCACACCAACACCGAGGCGATGCTCGACGGCCTCTTGCGGGAGGTACGGGGCATCGCCGACCTCCTGACCCGCTCTCGGTAGCGCTTACTCGGTCGAGATGCTCGGGTCCGCCTGCACCTTGTGCGGCACGACCATGAGGAAACTCTCGGCCGCGTTCGACGCCAGCGAGAGCACCCGCTCGGCCTCCTCGTCCTGACCGGTGGCCCGTAGCTCCTCCGCGTAGTGGCCGAGCAGATCGTCGATGTCGAGCTGCCCCTCGGAGTCAATCTCCTTCAGCTCGACTTTGGCGCCCTCGCCGAGCCGCGCCTCGATCGTCTCGCGGTCGATCCCGAAGGCGTTCTGGCGGACGTAGACGCGACCGCCGGTCATCCCGGCGCAGGCCCAAGGGCCGAGATCGCCGAGGACGACCGCGCGGCCCGAGGTCATGTACTCGAAGGCGAAGCCCTTGGCGTTGGCGCGGTCGACGATGCAGCCGCGGCTGTCGTCGATCTCCCCCTCCGGCTCGCCGCCGAGAACGACGTCGGCGCCGGAGAGGCGGATGCAAAAGCGCGAGTCGGCCGAACCCTGGACGAAGAGGCGGCCGCGCTGGGCGCCGTAGGCGAAGGACTTGCCGACCGAGCCGTTGAGCCGGCGACCCTTAGCCCCCTTGCCCTTGAGCACGGAGAGGGTGCCGCCCAACATCGCCTTGCCGACGCCGTCCTGGGCACCGCCCTCGACCCTGATCGAGACGCCGTAGGCGTTGAACGCGCCGAAGCCCTGGCCGGCGACCGAGCCGCCGTTGAACTCGAGGCTGGCGAGCACGTCGTCGTTTGACTCCGGGCCGCCGTCGAAGATGCGCGAGCGGGCGATCGCGCCGGCAAGCTCGGTGCCGAGCACGCGGTCGTTGGCGTCGGTGGCGCGGGGGAACTCGTTGCGGATCGTGCGGCCGGAGCAGATGTCGCCGGCCAGCGAGGCGATCTGGGCCGAGGCCTGCTTGGCCTCCATCCGGATCGGGCGGGCGACGACCAGGCCCGCCTCGGCCCGCTCCTCGCTGATCTCCTCGGCCACCGGCAGGTCGAGCGGCTCGAGGTCGAGGAACTCCTCCAGCGGCGTGATCAGCGGCGCCAGGTCGATCTGCTCGTGGTGGGAGATCTGCTCGAGCAGGTCGTAGCGGCCGACCAGGTCCTGGGCGCGGTCGTAGCCGAGCGAGGCGACGACCTCCTTGACCTCCTCACCCATCGCCTGGAAGAAGCGGGCGCAGCTCTCCGCCGCCACGTCGATCTCCTGCGGGGTGAACTTCTTCAGGCCGTGGTCCTGGGCCTGCTCGACCGTCTCGATCTGGGTGGCGATGCCGACGTGGCAAGTGTCGAGCTGGCAGCCGCGGCAGATCGTGCAGCCGAGGCTGACCATCGCCAGGGTGCCGAAGCCGACCCGGTTGGCGCCGAGGCAGTGCAGCTTGACGATGTCGTGGCCGGTGCGGTAGCCGCCGTCGGCCCAGATCTCGACCCGGTTGCGGATCCCCGCCTCCATCAGCGCCCGGTGGACGGCGCGGGTGCCGATGTCCGAGGGCAGGCCGACGTGGCGCAGCGCGTGCTGGCGCGCCGCCCCGGTGCCGCCCTCGAAGCCCGAGAGGGTGATGATGTCGGCGCCCGCCTTGGCGATGCCGAGCCCGATCGTGCCGATGTTCGGCACCACCGGCACCTTGACCGAGACGCGCACGTCGGGGTTGACCGTCTTCAGCTCGTCGATCAGCTCGGCGAGGTCCTCGATCGAGTAGAGGTCGTGGTTGTTGGAGGGCGAGATCAGGTCGGTGCCCGGCGCAGCGTTACGCGCGGCGGCGACCTTCTCGGAGACCTTCTTGCCGGGCAGGTGACCGCCCTCGCCGGGCTTCGCGCCCTGGCCGATCTTGATCTCGGCGACGTAGGAGGAGTTGATCATCTCCGCCGAGACGCCGAAGCGGCCCGAGGCAACCTGCTGCCCGCGCCACTTGCGGTACTTCCCGTACATGTCGCGGATCTCGCCACCCTCGCCGTTGACGCAGAGGATGTTGATCGCCTTCGCCGCCTCGGCGTAGGCGCGGAAGGCGGGCTCGGACTGCGAGCCGAAGCTCATCGAGGAGATCACCACGGGGTAGTCGTGGTGGCCGATACCGGCGTCGACCGCCGAGGGGTCGGCGAGCGGCTCCCTGTCGCCCTTCAGGCCCATGATGTGGCGCATCGAGATCGGACTCTGGATCTCCAGGTCCCGCACCTTCTCGCTGTATTCCGCGTAGGAGCCAGAGCCGTTGGCGGTGGCGATCGCCGCCTTGTAGACCTTGGGGTAGAAGCGGAAGGTCTTGGCCGGTTTGGCGTCCTCGTCGCCGCCGAGGATGCGCGCCCGCTCGTTGCTGCTCTCATCAAGACCGGCGAAGCCGATCCCACCGCCCTCGGAGGAGGCAAAGGCGTCGGTCTGGAAGATCTCGGCCAGCTCGGGCCGCACGCCGATCGAGGAGAACTGTCGCGCGTAGCCACGCACCTCGTGGATGCCGATCGTCGAGATCACTTTCTCGATCCCCTTGGCCAGCGCCGCGCAGAGGTTGCCGATGTCGGTGCCGTAGTCCTCGACGCAGATCACCTCGACCATCGTGTAGGGGCAGACGCCGTTGGCACCGAGGCCGAGGGCGAGCATCGTGTCGTGGACGTTGCGGATCGCCGCCGAGCGCAGGACGATGCCGCAGCGCCGCCGCAGGTTCTCCTCACCCGGCTCGACCTTGAACTGCTTCAGCGCCTGGTCGACCGCCGAGACGGCCAGGTGCGGGTCGAGATATCGACGCTCGGCGTCGTAGACGGTGCGGTCGGTCAGCACCAGCAGCTCGGCACCGTCACGCACCTTCTTCACCGCCTCCTGCTTGATCCGCTCGATCGCGCCCTGAGTCGTCTCCGACTCGAGCAGCGAGATGTCGACCGCGGCGGCGCGGCCGCGGAACTCCTCCCAGAGGTCCTCGAGCAGGTAGGTGTGGTGCTTGCGGGCGATCTGGCGGTAGGTCTTGTCGGAGAGCGGCGCCATGTCGTGGTGGCCGCCAAGGATCACCGGGAACGACGTCTCGACGGTGCCGGTGTCCTCGCCAGCGGCGTCGATCGAGGGTCGCCGGCCGAAGACCGAGCGGGTCGAGAAGTGCTCCATCTCCCGCTCCCGGTCGATCGCCGGGTTGGTGACCACGGCGACCGTCTCCGTGAAGTAGTCGGCGAGGTTCTGGCGCTCCGGCGAGAGCGCCGCCAGCGGACCGTCATAGCCGAGCGAGCCCACCGGCTCGGCCCCGTTGGAGGCCATCTGCTGGACCAGTTTGACGTCGTCGCGCTGCCAACCGAAGCCGGCGAGGATGCGGTCGGCGACCTTGACCGGCTCTTCCGGGCCGGCGTCGGAGTAGCCGGGCACGTCGGTCCCCTCCAGCGGTCCTCCGGTCTGCAGGGCGCGGTCGTAGGTGGCGGCCTCCTCAGCGCGGTTGCGGGCCAGCCAGCGATCGCGCACCGTGCGCAACATCTCGTCGTGGGAGTACAGGGTCGAGCGCCTGGCGCCGCGGTCGATTGAGACCATCGCCTTCTCGCCGGGGGCGAGCGGCTTCGGCTCGGAGACCATCTCGCTCACGGCGACGACGCCGGGCTCGGAGCTGAAGACGAAGTCCTCGCCGGTCTCGACCTGCCAGAGCGGGCGCAGGCCGAGCGCGTCGGCGGAGAAGACGCACTCGTCGCCGTGGCGGGCGATCAGCGCAACGGGCCCCTGGGCGAAGGGCCCCATCGCCTGACGCAGGTACATGTAGAAGCGGTGCAGGTCGTCGGGCAGGGAGCGGATCTCGTTGACGATCGGCGGCACGACCATCTCCATCGCCTCAGCGAGGCTGAGGCCGTCGCGGCTGATCAGCGTGTCGATCGTGCGGTTGAGGTCCTGCGAGTCGGAGCTACCTGGCTGGATCGGCACGCCGAGCATGCGCGCCTCCTGGCGCAGCTGCTCGATCGTGTTGATCTCACCGTTGTGACCAAGCACCGAGAAGGGCTGCACCCGCTTGAACGAGGGCCAGGTGTTGGTCGAGTAGCGGTTGTGGCCGAAGCAGCCGATCGTCTCGAAGCGCTCGTCGCGAAGGTCGGGGTAGTACTCGCCGAGCACCTTCGGCGCGCCCATCACCTTGTAGACGCAGGTGGTCGCCGAGAGCGAGGGGACGTGGACGCCGAGCTGCTGCTCCAGCTCGATCAGCAGGTCGAAGAGGACGCGGTCGCGCTTCGAGGCATCGGCGACGAGCCCGCCGATCTGCCAGAAGTGCGGCTCCTCCTCACGCGCGGTCGGACCCAGCGCCGGCGAGTCGACGACGCCGATCCGCTCGGCGAGGATGCGGAACCCTCCCTGGCCGAGCAGCTCGCGGGCGTCGTGCTGGACCCGCACCAGGTCCTGCGAGCGCTCAATGAAGATGTGGGCGACGGCAAAGGCGGCGTCGAGGGTGAGCGAGGGATCGTGGCCACCGGCGCGGACCTCCTCGGCCCAGATCTTGCGCGGGATGTCGACCAGGAGACCGCAGCCATCGCCCTCGCCGTCGACGTTGCCGGCGCGATGGAGCATCTTCTGCAGCGCGGGGATCGCCCGCTCGACCGGTTCGTGGCTCGGCGTCGCGTCCTTGCGCACCGAGGCATAGATGGCGCAAGCATCCTTGTCCTCGACGCTGGGGGGCGAGACGAGCGGTCGGTAGGCACGCTCTGGCGAGTAGCGGACGGGACCGCCCTCGCCGTGAAGCTCACGGGACTGGATATCTGACATTTGACCTCCCGGTTTCCGCGCCTTCTCCGAGCGGGCGCGCGACGGGTTGACAGGTCCGCGGATTATAGGGCGGCCGAGCCCCTTCGCCTAGGCGAAATTCGCACGAATCTGCATTTGTGCCGCTATAGGCGGCCTAAACGCAGATTCGTGCGGTGGGCTCAGCCCCAGCTCATCGGCTCGTACCCGCCGCTCGGGTCGACGCCGATGAGGAGGGCCGTGACAGGAGCGTCGGAGCGGTTGAGGATGGTGCGGGTCGCTGGGGGCTCGATCGAGGCGAAGGTGCCGGCGGGAGCCGGATGGTCCTCGCCGTCGAGCCGCATGACCGCGTCCCCCTCGAGCACGATGTAGAGCTCCACCTCGCCGCTCTGGGTCTCGTCGTGCTCGGGAATCTGACCGCCCGGACCGATCTCGACCAGGTTGAAGCCGAAGGCCGAGGTGCCGAGCGCCTTGCGCGCCAGCTTCCAGGTGGACTCCCCGGACCCCTCCATCGTCTCGAACTCGTCGCGGTGCTTGATCGTGTAGTTGGCGGGCATCCCGGTTCCTCTTGTTCTCAGCCACTCCAGTCGGGTTCGAAGGCGTTCTTGGCGAGCACCTTCAGCTTGCCACCACCGTAGGGGACGGTCGCGACCTCGTGGTCCGGGCCGGGTTCGAAGCCGCCGGTGGCGCCGAGGACGAGCTTGCCGTCGGCGGAGAGCGCCGCGCCGGCGAAGCCCTGCTCGGTCGCTTCGATCAGGGGACGCTGGGCGCCGGTCCGGGGGTTGACGGTGACGGCATAACTCGTGTCCTGGCCGCCGAACTGGGCGAGCAGGCGCCTGCCGTTGGACGACCACTGCGTCGGATACAGCCCCTGCAGCAGGGGTCCGACCGTCGTGTGGGTGAGGCGACGCACCTGCTTGCCGGCGGGGTTCATCAAGTAGAGCTCGTTCTTGGGCCCGTAGCGGCGCACCTTGGCGCCGAGCTGCTTGACGAAGACGATCCTGCCATCCGGGCCCCACAGCGGACTGAGCGAGCGATGGTCCTGGGTGAGGCGAACCGGTTCGGCGGCGCGAAGCGGCTGGCCAATGGGAATGTCGTAGCGATAGACATCGCTGCGCGGGGGGAAGTCTTCGCTCGCCGCCCTGCCGTAGACCAGTTGCCCACCTTCCGGCGCAAAGCTGACTGCGGAGAAGAAGCCGCGCGCGATCGTCCGTTGGGCGCCGCTGACCACATCGATCAAGACAAGGCGCTTGGGCCCGAGTTCGGGACCCAGCACCGCGGCGATCGAAGCAGAATCGGGCGACCAGTCAAAGGTCGAGACTTCACGCCAACCGACCGCCAGTCTGCTCACCGGCGCGCTGCCGTTCGCGGGCATCAGCATCAGCTCGGGCTGAGAGGAACGGCCTTTGCCTTGGTGGAGGAAGGCGACGATTGCGCCATTTGGCGAGATCCGCGGGTTGGAGCCGGCGACCAGCCGGCGCGCCCCCGAGCCATCGTCGCTCGCCACCCAGACCGAGGGGTTCAGCGGCTTGCGCACGAAGGTCAAGGTGGCCTGTGCCAGCGCCGGCATAGCGAGCAGGGAGATCAGCAACACGGCGACGAGAGCCCATCTCAGGCGACCTGGCACGGCACGATGGTAGTGCCACGGCGCGACGCAGCCAACCGGAATGATTTGTCAGGCAGGAATCGTGGCCGAAACATCGACCTTGACCAAGCGATCCGGCGCGGCAAGCGCGGCCTGAGCGGCAGCTAGAAGGGCGGCGCCATCGAGGTCGTAGCGCTCGGCGACAACCCCAAGCAGATCGAGATGATCGGCAGGCACCAGCAACTCGATGTTCGCGGGGACCCCCTTCGCAAACCCGACATGGCAATACGTGTCGTGAACCGGCTCCTGATGTTCGTAGTGATCGAATCGAACCAGGTCGATTGAAAGGGCATCTGCCTCACTGTCGTAATCCGCTTGCATCAAGTCCTCCTCTGATGGATTGTGACGATCAAGTCTGGCTCGTCAAGCGCCACAACCACCCGCATCCGGATGCCCTGGGCTTCTCCAGTGTATCGAGGCTTTCCGTCTGCATCATGATCACTCTCCCCCCTCACGGTCCGACGACCGCTGCGGCAACCAGGCCGCCGCTCACGCCGAGGAAGGAGACCACCGCGAGGGCGCGATACCAGGGGCGCTTCTCGGTGTCCGGGTTGAAGGCGAGCGGGACGAAGAGGAAGGGGTTGACCAGCGTGCCGAAGACGAGCGGCACGGCGGCGGCCGTCGGCAGGTCGGGAACGGCGAGGCCGACGCCGATCAGGATCAGGCCCATCATCACGTAGTCGAGGTGGACCTGGCGGATCCGCTGCGGGGCGACGATGCCGATCCGCGTCAGCCACTCGCGCTTCTCCTCACGGATCACCATCGCCCAGCCGAGCAGGCCGCCGAGCGCCAGCTCGACCAGGCCGATCTGGATCATCCAGTCCACCGGATCAGAGCTCGGGGACGTCGGCGCCGTGCGGCGTGAATGGGACGCGGCGGACCTCGGCCCAGCCCGCGCAGCGGCGTTCCAGCTCCTCGCTGACCTTGCCGGCGTCCTGCCAGGTGGTCCAGACGAGGACGGTCGGTCCCGCGCCGGAGATGGTCGCGCCGAGGGCGCCGAGCTCGCGGGCCGAGTCGACCAGTTCCATCGAGCGTGGGTAGAGGTCGCGGCGGCGCGGCTGGTGGATGCGGTC
>JBAREU010000130.1:0-1857 GCA_049796515.1 Solirubrobacterales bacterium | reverse complement strand
CCCAGGCGCCGCCGCGCCGCATCCGGCTCGCTCGCGGCCAAGCTTGCAACCCTTGCCGAGGCTGAGGCGGAGGGCATCGTCCTCGACCTGGTCAGGGGAGAAGTCGCCGCGGTGCTGGGCTACGCCTCCGCGCAGGAAGTGGAACCGACCAAGGCCTTCAAGGAGCTCGGCTTCGACTCACTGGCTGCGGTCGAGCTGCGCAACCGCCTCAGCGAGGCGGCCGGGCTGCGCCTGCCGGCGACCGTCGTCTTCGATTACCCGAGCTCCGCCGACCTGGCCGAGCACCTGCTCGCCGAGGCGACCGCGAGCGGCACCGGCCGCCAGGTCGCGGTCCGTGTGCGCGCCAGCGAGGAGCCGATCGCGATCGTCGGCATGGCCTGCCGCTTCCCGGGTGGCATCCTCTCGCCCGCCGACCTCTGGGACCTGGTCGCCGCCGGCCGCGACGGCGTCACCGAGTTCCCCGCCGACCGTGGTTGGGACCTGGCGCGCGTCTACAACCCCGACCGCGAAAACCCCGGCACCAGCTATACGCGCGAGGGCGGCTTCCTCGCCGGGATCGACGAGTTCGACCCCGAGTTCTTCGGCATCGCCCCGCGCGAGGCGCTGGTCATGGACCCGCAGGAACGGCTGCTGCTCGAATCCTGCTGGGAGGTGCTCGAAGACGCCGGCATCGATCCCGCCTCGCTGCGCAAGACCTCGACCGGGGTCTTCGCCGGGGTGGCGTACCAGGATTACGGACCGTCCTCGGTGCTGACCTCGAGCACCGTCTCCGGACGCGTCTCCTACACGCTCGGCCTCGAGGGTCCGGCGCTGACCGTCAACACCGCCTGCTCCTCGTCGCTGGTAGCGATGCACCTCGCTTCGCAGGCGCTGCGCGAGGGTGAGTGCACGCTTGCGCTGGCAGGGGGAGTGACGACCCTGGCCACCCCCGAGATCTTCGTCGACTTCAGCCGCCAGCAGGTCCTCTCCCCGGACGGGCGCAGCCGCTCCTTCGCCGACGCCGCCGACGGCACCGTGCTCTCCGAGGGAGTCGGTGTGCTCGCGCTCGAGCGCCTCTCCGACGCGCAGCGGTCGGGCCGGCAGATCTTCGCCGTCCTACGCGGCAGTGCGGTCAACCAGGACGGTGCCTCAAACGGCATGACCGCCCCCAATGGCCCTTCGCAGGAGCGGGTGATCCGCCAGGCGTTGGCCAACGCGAGCCTCGCTCCCGAGGACGTCGACGCGGTCGAGGCGCACGGCACCGGCACGACCCTCGGCGACCCGATCGAGGCGGGGGCCCTGCTCGCCACCTACGGCCAGGACAGAGAGAAGCCTCTGAAGCTCGGTTCGATCAAGTCCAACATCGGCCACCCCCAGGCGGCCGCGGGAGTCGCCGGCGTGATCAAGATGGCGCTAGCGATGCGCGCGGGGCTCCTGCCCAAGACGCTGCACGTTGACGCACCCACCTCGCAGGTTGAGTGGGAGGCGGGCGAGATCGAGCTGCTGACCGAGCCTGTGCCCTGGGAAGCCGACGGCCGCCCGCGCCGCGCCGGCGTCTCCTCCTTCGGCATCAGCGGCACCAACGCCCACGTGATCCTCGAGGAAGCCCCGGCGGTCGCCGAGTCGCCCGAGCGGGCGCCGCTGCGCGGCCCGCTGCCGCTGGTACTTTCGGCCAGGACCGAGCCGGCGTTGCGCGAAGCAGCGACGCGACTCGCCGCCGAGATCGAGCGGCGGCCGGAGCTGGAGCCCGCTGATGTCGCCTACACGCTGGCCACGGCCAGACCCGCGTTCGAGCATAGGGCCGTCGCTCTGGCAAGCGACAGAGAGGAGTTGCTTGTGGCGTTGGAGGCTCTCGCCGACCTACCGCCGGGAGTCCCC
>JBAREU010000129.1:0-2509 GCA_049796515.1 Solirubrobacterales bacterium | reverse complement strand
TGCTTGCCGCGCCCGCCTGGCGCCGTCTGGTCGGCGCGCGCCAACGTGCAGTGCCCGAGTCCGAGCAGTCGGGCAGCCACGCCCTGGAGGGCGAGGTCGACGTGCATGCCTTCGCCCCCGCTGACCTGCGCCGCTTCTTGCGCGACAGCGGCTTCGAGCGACGCCGCGTCGGCGGCGAGGAGCTGCTCGCCAACGCCTGGGGCTGGGGCCTGCGCACGGTCGAGTCGACGGCCGAGCCAGAATCGGTCTCCTGGGGCTGGCGCCGCTTCGCCTTCAACAGCTACATCGCCCTGCAGAAGGTCGACACCCGCCTGCTCGAGCCCCGCCTCCCCGCCGAGCTCTTCTACAACCTCCTCCTCTCCGGCCGCAAGCCGGCCTGAGCCTCGCCTCACCACCGTTCTGGAAGCATTTCGGGGTCTCCCCTACCCCAAATTCTTCATCGCGCGCCGTCTTCGGTGCTGGATGTGGCGCTGAGACGGCTCGCCACGGTCGCCAGAGTTCTGACCACCTCGCCGGCCGCATAGCGAATCTGGTGTTCCGCGAAGCGCAGCGTCGTCAGACCCGCGGTCGTGTGCGCCTGGTCCCGGCGACGGTCAGTCACCTGGTCTCCCGGTGTGCGGTGATAGATCCAGCCATCCGCCTCGACGATCAGGTGGATGCTGGGCCAGTAGAAGTCCACCCGATAGTCGTTCAGCCAGACCTGCGTCTCGGGTCGTGGCAAGCCCGCAGCTCGCACTAGCGCTAGGAACTTGCGCTCCAGACCGGAATCGGTCAGCGCGTCGCAGCCAAGCAACCGACGCATACAGGCGATGCCCGGCCTGGGCCGTAGCACGCCGACCTCGGTGCGCAAGGTTTCGACATCGACCAGCTTAAGTCGATCGGCCTGGTTGATCGCCCGCTCCACCTGCCATTCCGGAACGCATGAAGCCAGGTCGACGAGCGTTGAGACCGGATCCGTCAGGGGTATTCGGGTGACCTCGCGGCGATGCTCTGCGCCCAAATCGACCCGTCGATGCGCGCGAATTCCCGGACGGCGGCGGACCGTCTTTCTCGGGACAACAACTTCGATCTCGATCTCAGGCGATGTCCGTAAGAGGCCCCATAGCGCTGCCGCGCTGCGATGGCTCAGCAGAGCATCCGGTCCGCAGCTCAATACCGCGGCCATCCAGCAGCCCCGCTGGTCGACCTCCGGCCTGCCCACGGCGTAGACGCCGCGCCACAGCGGGTGCAAGCGACCTTTGGCAACCCTGTGCTTGATCGAGTCCGGGCCAAGTCCGAGCTCGAGCAGCTGCGACCTCGTCACCACCCCATGCTGCGCCCTCGCCCAGTCCCAAACTCGGGCCGTATCTCGTGGAAGCCTTCGCGGGTCCATCGTGCCCCAAAGGCTTCCGCGACCGAATTCTCGCCCCCCCTGAGCGGGAGCGATGCCAGGATTTGCCGCCATTTGCGGCGTGGAGCTAGTCGAGCTCGGGGCGGCGGGTGCGGAAGAGTTTGGTTTTGGAGTCGAAGCCCTTGAGGCGTTTCTCGCCGGCGAAGGAGTAGTCGAAGCCGTCGCCTGCCGCCTCCTTGGCGGCGGCGTCGAGCAGAACGCTGCCGGGTTTGGCGATCGCGGTCAGGCGGCTGGCGAGGTTGACCGGGCGGCCGTAGTAGTCGCCCGCCTGGGTGTGGACCGAGCCGTGGGCGATGCCGGCGCGCAGGCGCGGGAACTCGTCGCCTTCGGCGTCGGCGGTCTCGACCATCCGCAGCGCCGCCTCGACCATCGCGGCGGCGTTGGTGGAGACGAGCATCGCGGCGTCGCCGATCAGCTTCACCAGCCGCACCGGCGGCTCCGCCACCGCGGCCGCCAGCTCGTCGAGGCGACCGGCGATCAGGCCCAGCTCTTCGGTCTCGACCTGCTCGCCGAGCTTGGTGAAGCCGACCAGGTCGGCAAAGCAAACGGCGACCTCGGGCGCGGTGCCCAACTCGCCGGCCTCGAGGTCTGCCGCGCCGATCACGTCGCGCCGCACCTGCTCTAGTAAGTGCGCGCGCAGCGCGTAGAGCAGGATCGGCTCGAAGACGGGCAGCATGTGCTCGGCGGCGGCGGCGAAGCGCAATGCGAGATCGCGCTCGGTGTCCCCCGGCTGCATCAGGTTGCGGACGATCTGCTCGCGGTTGGCTTCGGCGATCCGCGCGGTGCCGATCCCGATCGTGCGCGCCACCTGGACGATCCCCTCCTCGGGCAGGCCGGCTTCGCAGAACGCCTTGACGCGGCGCGCCCCGTCCAGGTCGGCCTCGGTCAGCGAGCGCTCGTCGGGGTCTGGCAAGGGGACGCCCAGCCCGGTCCTCACCCGCTGCAGGAGGTCGAAGCCGATGCCAGCGATCTCGGCGACTTCGTTCGGCGAGTAGCGAGGGCCGTCGCCGGCGAGGGCGCGCTCGACCGGCAGCAGCGTCAGCCGCCCGCCCTCGATCGCCTCGCGCAGCTCCTCCAGCGATACGCCTTCGCCGGCGAGGCGGTCGAGCAGCTCAAGGC
>JBAREU010000128.1:0-9186 GCA_049796515.1 Solirubrobacterales bacterium | reverse complement strand
CGGCCCGGGTGGGCGCGGCTCGGTCGCCGCGGCCGGCCTGAGCGGCGAGGTCGACCTGGTGGTGGGGACGCTGGGCAAGGCGCTCGGCTCCTACGGCGCCTACGTCTGCGCAAGCACCGAGCTGAGCGAGTACCTGCTCAACACAGCGCGCTCGTTCATCTTCTCGACGGCACTGCCGCCGCCGGTGCTCGCTGCCGCGATGGCTTCCCTGGAGCTGCTGGAAGCCGAACCCGAGCTGGTGGGGCGCCTGAACGCCAACGCGGCGACGCTGCGCGATGGCCTGGCGGCCGAGGGCCTCGGCTCCGGCGACACAGAGAGCCAGATCGTGCCGCTCGAGGTCGGCGACGCAGCGCTGACCATGGAGCTCTGCGAGCGGCTGCTGGAGCGCGGCGTCTTCGCCCAGGGGATCAGGCCACCGACCGTGCCCGAGGGCTCCTCGCGGCTGCGCTTCAGCGTGATGGCGACCCACGAGGAGGCCGAGCTGCAAGAGGCGGCGAAGCTGGCCGGTGAGGCCGCGCGCGAGCTGGGCATTGCGCCGAGGGGAACGCACCGCCCGCTGCCCCTAGCCGCCTGAGAATCCGTGGAGGGAGTCTTTGTCACCGGAACCGGCACCGAGGTCGGCAAGACCGTCGTAGCCGCCGTCATCGCCCGCACCCTCAGTGCGAGCGGAGCGAGCGTGGCCGTCTTCAAGCCCGCCGTAACCGGCCTCGACGATCTCCAACCCCCCGCCGATGGGCCGGATCATCTGGTGCTGCGCGACGCTGCCGACAGCTCGCAGACGGACGACGGGGTGGCGCCTTATCGGTACGGGCCGCCGATGTCGCCGCACCTGGCGGCAGAACTTGCCGGCGAGGAGATCTCGCCGGAGCGACTGCTGACGGCAGCGCGGACGGCCGCCGAGGCCGCCGACTCACTCGTCTGCGAGGGAGTTGGCGGCCTGCTGGTGCCGCTGACGCCGCGCTACCTGGTCCGCGACTTCGCAGCGGACCTTGGACTGCCGCTGGTCATCGCCGCTTCGCCGAGCCTGGGAACGATCAACCACACGCTGCTGACGATCGAGGCCGCGCGCGCCGCCGGGCTCGAAGTGGCGGAGGTCGTCCTCACCCCCTGGCCGGCGGAGCCCTCCCCGATCGAGGAGTCGAACCGCGAGACAATCGCCGAGCTCGGCGAGGTCAGGGTCGAGACGCTGCCGGCGCTCGATCTTGCGGATCCGGGCTCATGGCCAGCGCTGCGCCCGCCTCCGCCTCGGCCGCGCTGACCCGCTTCGGCCTGGCGCGAATGGCGGCAGCACCGATCCCGGCGCCGGCGAGCGCGACCAGCGCGCACACCATCATCGCCTGCCCGAGCGCATCGACGAATTGCTCCGGTCCGGCACTCTCGAAGCTGCCGCCGACCGAGCCCTGGAATATCGCCCCGGTGACGGCGACGCCGAGGCTGCCGCCGACCATGCGGAACATCGAGAGGACGCCGGACGCGATCCCCGCCTTCTCGACCGCGACCGCGTTCATCGCGGCGCTGGTCATCGGCGACATCGTCAATGCGATGCCGATTCCGAGCAGCATGAAGCCGGGCAACAGATCGAGGTAGCTGGAATCGACCGCGATGCCGCTGAAGCTGTAGAGCGAGGCGGCGACGATCGCCAGGCCGGCGGCGATCAGCCAGCGCGGACCGAAGCGGTCGGCGAGCCGCCCGGCGACCGGCGCCACGCCGACGATCATCAAGGTCGAGGGCAGGAAGCGCACACCCGCCTCGAGCGGCGAGTAGTGGAGGATGTTCTGCATGTAGAGGGCGAGGAAGAAGAAAACGCCGAGCATCGAGAAGGAGACGATCAGGGCGACGACGACCGCGCCGAGGAAGTTACGGTCGGAGAAGAAGCGGAATTCGACCATCGGCACCTTGACCCGCAGCTCGATCGCGACGAAGGCCACGAGGCCCACGGCGGAGCCGACCAGGAGCGCGATGATCTCAGCCGAGCCCCAACCCCAGCTGTTGCCCTCGACCAGGGCAAGTATGAGCGCGGTGAGGGCGCCGGTCAGCGCAACCACGCCGAGGTAGTCAACCTCGCGGCCGACTGTCGTGTCGCGCGACTCGCGCACGGCGAAGAGCGCCGCCAGCACAGCGCCGATCGCGACCGGGATGTTGAGGTAGAAGATCGCCCGCCAGCTGACGTGCTCGGTGAGGAAACCGCCCAGCACGGGGCCGACCGCCAGAGCCAGCGCCGAGACGCCGGCCCAGGTCCCCATTGCCTTGCCGCGCTCATGCGGAGGAAAGGCATCGGTGACGATCGAGAGCGTCGCCGGCATCATCAATGCCGCACCGACGCCCTGGACGACGCGACTGACGACGAGGTCGGTCGAGGTCTGCGCCAGCCCCGCCGTCGCCGAGGAGAGGGCAAAGATGACGACGCCGAAGAGGAACATGCGGCGACGCCCGAAGATGTCACCCAGCCGGCCGCCGGTCGCCAGCAGCACGGCGAACGAGAGCGTGTAGCCGTTGATCGTCCACTCGAGGCCGGAGATCGAGGCGCCCAGGTCGCGCTGGATCGAGGGCAGCGCCACGTTCACGACCGTGTTGTCGAGCATGATCATGAACAGCGCGAAGCACATCGCCCCGAGCGTCCACCACTTGCGATTGTCCTCGGTGATCAGGTGGCGGTAACGGGTCAAGCCGGTTCGACTCCCTTCAGGTGCTCGTAGGTCTCGGCGATGTCCTCGCGATCCATCAGGGCGTCGATCGCCGCGTCGATCTTTCGCCGCTGCGTGGGGCTGAGGCTCTGCGCAAACGCCTCCATCCCCGCCTGGCGCACGACCAGCAGCGTGTCGACCAGCTTCTTGCCCTTGTCGGTGATCGCCACCCGGCGCACACGGCGGTCGTCGCGGTCCTCGACGCGGGTCGCGAGGTCCTCGACGACGAGCGCGTCAACCGCGCGGCTCATCGAGGGAAGCGAGACGCCAAAGGTCTCGGCCAGGTCACCGACCTGCCTCGACTCGGCGCTCTCACCGTGGCCGCCGAGCTCGAGCAGGACCTTGGTCTGGGTGATCGAGAGACCGCTCTCCTCGATCAGCCGCAGCATGTTGCCGCGGTCGTAGAGGAAGAGGTGGCGCAGGAGGGCGCCGAGGCGGGCGGCGGTGTCACTGGACTCCACGGGAGTAATAGTTGCACAAATGTAACTATTACTTGGGCGCAATAGTTGCTCATGTGAGCAATATCACGCTCCTCCACCGTAGGTTCACGACTCAAGATTCCGCCTGGCGCCGCCGATGCTGGCTCAGTGCAAGCCAGCGAGCAGACCCGCATCGGGCGGTTCTTCGACCGCCATCCCGTGCCGTTGCGCATGTTCGCGCTCTGCGCGCTGCTCTGGGGCGTCGGCTACCTGATCTGGCGCTTCGGCTGGAGCGGAGAAGGCGCCAACCCCGTGCTCTTCGCGATGCTGCTCGTCACCGAGGTCTACGGCCTCTGGGCGCTCGGCACCCTTGCCTGGTACTCGTGGTCGCGCCCGCCCGCGGTGCGGCCAGCAGCAACGCCCGGGCGCCAGGTCGACGTCTACGTCTGCACCTACGACGAGCCGTTCGAGGTCGTGGCCGCGACGCTGGCCGGCTGCCGCGCCCTCACCTACCCGCATACGACCTACCTGCTCGACGATGGCCGCCGTCCCGAGATGGAGGAGCTGGCCGGGATCGCCGGTGCCGAGTACCTGACCCGGCCCGACAACTCCCATGCCAAGGCGGGCAACATCAACGCCGCCCTGCCGCGCACCAACGGTGAACTGGTGCTGATGCTCGACGCCGACCACGTGCCGATGCCGGACGCGCTCGACGCGATGGTCGGCTACTTCGATGACGAGCGCGTCGCCCTGGTGCAGAGCCCGCACGACTTCTTCAACCACGACTCGGTCCAGCACTACGTCGTCGGCCGCCACGAGCAGTCGCTCTTCTACCGCGTCGTCTGTCCGGGCAAGGATCGCCACGGCGCCGCCTACTGGTGTGGCTCGTCGGCGCTGCTGCGGCGCCAGGCCCTGCTCGAAATTGGCGGCGTCGCCACCGAGACGATCGCCGAGGACTTCCACACGACGATCCGGCTGCAGCGCCACGGCTGGACCACTCGCTACCACGACGAGGTGCTGGTCCAGGGCCTCGCCCCGCACGACCTCGACGGCTACCTGCTGCAGCGCGACCGCTGGGCACGCGGCAACCTCGCGGTCTTCACCCTGCCAGAGTCCCCCCTGCGCGCCCGCGAGCTGCGGCCGTTGCAGCGCCTCTCCTACTTCGCCAGCCTCGCCGCCTACTTGGCGCCGCCGATGCGCCTGCTGCTGCTGGCGACGCTGGGCCTGGTGCTGTGGACCGGCGCCCTGCCGATGAAGATCAGCGTCGTCGCCTTGGCGGCGCTCTGGCTGCCGGCGGTCAGCCTCAACCTGCTCGCCGGCTCGGCCCTGACCCGCGGCTACATGAAGATCGGCGAGACCGCCCACTACGAGCTGCTGACGATGGAGATCTACACGCGGGCGCTGCGCTGCGTCTTCCGCCCCGGCCGCACCTCCTTCAAGGTGACCCCGAAGCAGGGCTCTGACGGCGGCGGGCTCGCCGCCGTGCGCAAGCTGCACCTGGTTGTCCTCGCCGGGCTCGTGCTCGCCGGCGGAACCGCCCTGCGCCTGCTCGACCTGGCCGGGGTCGGACCGCTGCCCGACATGCCGGGCGTTGCCGCCGTGATCGTGCCCCTCCTCGGCTTGATCGAGCTGCGCCGCGTCCTGCGCACGCTGCTGGCCGTCGGCCGCCGCCATCAGCGGCGTCAGGTCTACCGCTTCGAGGGCGACGCGCCGGCGCACTGCTTCTCCATCGGCGGCCATGTCGGCGGCCATCTGGTCGACGCCAGCGCCGCCGGTGTGGGGCTGGTGCTCGATGCCCCGGTCGAGGTCGGCGACCAACCCACCGTCCTGCTCGAGCTTGAGGATGCCGCCGGCGACGCCCACGAGGTCGCAGCGACGATCGAGGTCCGCTCCTGTCGCGAGGGCGAGGGGCACCACCTGGTCGGAGCGACGATCGAGCAGATCGACCCCGCCTCGCGCATGCGCCTGATGGAGTGGTGCTACGTCGTCTGCAGTCACGAGCGCTTGCGCGGCCACCGCCCGGCGGCGCCGGTGCCGGTGGAGGCCGAGACGATCGTCCTCCCCCTGGACAAGCCGCTTCCCCAGGCCGCCGCCGCATAGCAGTCCCGCCTTGGGCACCCACCGTTCCGCACATCGTGCGAGCAGTGACTATTATCGCCTGATTATTTGAGTAATAGGAACTGCTGAAACGGAGAGCGTATGAGTCAGGAAGGTAACTCGAAGGTGCGTGCGTGCGGGCAGATGGTCGTCAACGAGCTGCTCGCGGAGACCCAGCCGGAATACCGCGATCGCAGGCTCGAAGCCGAGCGGCAGACCCGCGAGGCCATTGAGAGCGGAGAGGCGTCCCGGGTGACCGGAGAGCTGATCACGATCCCGGTGGTGGTGCACATCGTGCTTGAGGAAGGTGAGGGGGAAATCTCCGACGAACAGGTGGAAAGCCAGATAGAAGTGCTCAACCGCGACTACAGGGCGGAAAACCCCGACGTGGAAAGCGTCCCAGCGGTGTGGGCAGGGTTGGTGACCGACTCCAACATCCAGTTTGCCCTGGCCGAAGAAGATCCCGAAGGCGAATCCACCTCCGGGATCACCCGAACGCTGACCGAAAATGCGTCCTTCGACCTCGACAACCGGGTCAAAGCGGCGAGCACCGGCGGCACCGATCCCTGGCCAACCGACCGCTACCTCAACCTCTGGGTCTGCGACCTCGGCGATCGACTGCTGGGTTATGCGCAGTTCCCGAACGGCCCCTCCTCGACGGACGGCGTGGTGATCCACATGCGGGCCTTCGGCACCAGTGGGACGGCCGAAGAACCTTTCAACGGAGGCCGCACGGCGACGCACGAGGTCGGACACTTCCTCGGCCTGCGCCACATCTGGGGCGACAAGAACGACTGCAGCGGCGACGACATGATCGCCGACACGCCGTCGGCCGAACGACCCAACACCGGCAAACCGAGCTTTCCGCACGTGACCTGCAACAACGCGCCAAGCGGCGACATGTTCATGAACTACATGGACTACGTCGACGACGACTCGATGTTCATGTTCACGGCGGCCCAGGTCGCGCGGATGAACGCGACGCTGGCCGGGCCGCGCAGGAGTCTCGCCGGACTCTGAGATCATCGGGGGATGACAAAGCATCCCGAGGAGGTCCTCCTCGGGGAGTGGGTCCACTCGCACGAGGAGGACAGCGAGGACGAGATGGTGTTCCGCCCGGCGAGCTACCGGTTCCCGCTCTCGCGGGGTCGCACCTCGTTCGAGCTGCAGCCGGGCGGCACCTACGTCGAGAGCTCCCCCGGACCGGTCGACCTACCCGAGGAGTCGCGCGGCCACTGGGCGCTCGAAGGAAACCGCCTCATCCTCAAGGGCGAGGGCGATCGACCGGGCTACGCCTGGGAGGTCGCCGCGGTGGAGAGCGATCGGCTGGTGGTCCGAAAACCGCGCTGAAGACGAGCCTTCGCCCAGCGAGGGAAGGGGGCTGAAGGCGCGACTTCCGTTTCGCTCGGCTACCGGAAAGCGCCTACCCTGGGTCTTTATGCCTGAGAGTGGGAGCCAGCGTAGCCATCACCTGGACGCCATCCGCGTCTCGGCGATCCTCCTCCTGATTCCCTACCACGCTGCCCGCTATATCCAGAAGGGCGACGGAGGGCCCGAGATCGTCGATGCCGTCGTCTGGTTCGTCCATACGTGGCACATGCCCCTGTTCTTCGCCATCTCCGGGTTCCTTGCCGCCAGCGCGCTGCGACGATCCACCGCTGTCCGCCAGCTACGTGCTCGTTTTCGCCGGCTCGGGTTGCCGCTGGCCGTGGGGATGCTGACGGTCGTACCGCTGGCGAACTTCCTCGTGATCGGCGCAGCGGCCCTCTGGCCGCGCAAAGGTGCGCTCCCGCCGAAGCGAGAACTGGACATCGCCAACGTCTTCAGCCTCTCGCCGCGGCACCTGTGGTTCATCGCCTATCTGCTGATGATCTCTCTGATCGCGATCGGAGTCTGGTTGGCGATCCAGCGCGCACCTGGGCTGGGGGCAGCCATCAACCGTGGCTTTCGCAACCTGATCAGGTCATGGTGGGCGGTTCCTGTCCTGGCGTCGATCAGCGCGGCGATCCTGATCACCAAGACCGGCTGGGTGGCGGGGGGAACCGCGTCCAACTCGCTGGTCCCCGCCCCGACCCTCTTCGCCTACTACAGCCTCTTCTTCTTCTTCGGCTGGCTTCTCAGTGGCCAGACCGACCTGCTGGAGGATCTCAAGCGCGGGGCCTGGCTGCGCCTCGGGGCCGGAGTGTTGATCGCCGTGCCAGCCTTCCTTCTCTTCTACGACAACGGCGACTTCACCGGCAACGTCGGCACGCCGGGCATCCTGGCCGAAATCGATGAGCTGCGCCTTTATGGACTGTTCACCGTGGGCATCGTCTGCTGGCTAACCCTGTTCGGAATCTGGGGCGTGCTGGCGCGATACGTCCGCAAGGAGTCGCGCGTGCTGCGCTATTTGTCGGACGCAAGCTTTTGGATCTACCTCGTTCATATCCCGTTCCTTGTCGCTCTGCAGAGTTCCCTCTCCACGACCGAGCTGGCAATCCCCGTCCGCTGGGGACTTGCTGTGAGCGGGACCCTTGCGTTGGCTATCGGGACGTATGCCCTGATCCGTGGGGTGCGCAAGCTAGCGACGAAGCATGTGCGCCCTCGCGGCGCTCCCGGCTAGACGGTGGATTCCTACTGACCGTCTACTAGCGGGACTACCCGGCGCAGGCGATCAAGGACAAGCAAGACTCCGAGGTTCCGTAGTGCATACCCCTGCCGCAATCCTCCGGGCCGAAAGTCAATCGCGGTGCAGGGTGGGCAGAGAACGCTCGGGTGGACGCCATCGCGACTCAGACCCGCGCGGGGAATCCCCGGCGCGACCATCTGTCGCCAGTAGTTCCAAAGCGGCAGCGCCCGGTTCTCGGCCAAACCGGCGATCTCAGCGTTGAACCGCGCGACCCGTAGCGAGAATGGCTGTCTTGCTCGGGGCGGGATCGTGCTGATCACAGGGATGGTTCCCGCCTGTGACACGAGCCGGACGACTCGAGCGAGGTCGAGGCGGAACTGGACTGCTGTGATCTCCTCCAGGTCATTGGTTCCAAACATGATCAGCGCAATCGATGGGCGGATCAGCTGCAACTCGCAGCTGATGGCGGGCCGCCCCTCGCACTCAAGGAACGATTCGCGTGGCAAAAGGGCGTCAGCCGCCCGCCATCCTCCGACCGCGGCTACACCCAAGCGCGAATAGCTATTGCTGACCGTGCACTGAGCTTCCTCGGACCCCCTCGGCACGGTGGTCCGCCCGAAGAATTCGAGCGTCTCACGCAGCTCGTCCCATTGGCCTAGCTGGGGCGGTGAACACGCCAGCGCCTGCAGGAACGACGGCGATGCAGTGATGCTGTCGCCGACCTTGGCGACCACCCCGGGATGATTGCCGAGTTGCTCTCCACGACCTGCGATCTTCTCGAGATGGCTGGTGAGGCTGGGGGCAAGCGCTGGTACGACAGGCAGCTCTTGCCATTCGGCCGCACGGGACTCGTGGCTGAAGATAGAGCCGAGTGCAAACAGGGCAAAGGCTAGGAGGACAGTTCTCACCGCGAGCATTTCTGTGCGAAGGCATACAGCGCCATTCGTGAACGGAGAGGGTGGGATTCGAACCCACGAGGCGGGTTAACCCCGCCCACGCGATTTCCAGTCGCGCTCCTTAAGCCACTCGGACACCTCTCCGGGGTGCTTCGAAGGGTATTGGCTCAGCCCGCCGGCCGCTGGACGCGGCGCGTCGCGAAGAAGTCCCGCAGCAGCGCGGCGCACTCGTCCTCCATCACCCCGCCGATCACGTCTGGGCGGTGGTTGAGGGCGGGCTCGCCGAGGACGTCGAGGACGCTGCCGGCGGCGCCGGCCTTCGGGTCGGGGGCGCCGTAGACGACCTCGGGGATGCGGGCGAGGACGATCGCGCCGGCGCACATCGCGCAGGGCTCGAGCGTCACGTAGAGGGTCGTATCGGGGAGGCGCCAGCCACCGAGTGCCTCGGCGGCAGCGCGGATGGCGAGGATCTCGGCGTGGGC
>JBAREU010000127.1:0-5636 GCA_049796515.1 Solirubrobacterales bacterium | reverse complement strand
ACCAGGCGGGTGTCGGCCCTGGACTCGTCGGCGAGCCAGCGCTGGATCGCCTCCAGCGTGCCTTGGGTTCCGATGCGCGCCGCCTCGGCCGCCGGGAGGTCTCCCTCGGGCTGGCAGCGCAGGAGCTCGTCGTCGGCCCCCGCACTGCCCTGCTCGGTGAGGGAGACCTCCCTCCATTCGAGCCCGAGCAGTCCCTCGGTTCGTGGGCTGGCCCCCAACCTGGCGGTCTCCAGAGGGCGCGTGGTCAGGGAGCCGACGGCGGCCAGCGGGTCACCCGCACCGTCGGCGAGAACGAGCGACACCTCGCCCTCGCCGGCGGGGGCGATCGCGACCCGCAGCTCGCTCGCCCCCGCCACCCGCAGGGAGACCCCACTCCAGGAGAAGGGCAGCCTCACCCCATCCTCCGAACCGTCGGAGGCGAGGGCGATGCCGTGCAGGGCAGAGTCGAGCAGGGCGGGATGGATGGCGAAGCCCTGCGCGTCGTGGGCGCTCGCCTCCGGTAGCGAGGCCTCGGCGTAGATCCGCTCGCCGTCCCTCCAGGCCGCCGTCAGCCCTTGGAAGGCCGGACCGTACTCGAGCCCATGCTCGGCCAGGACGTCGTAGAGGTAGTCGACCTCGAGCGGCTCGGCCCCCTCGGGGGGCCAGACACCCAGGGGCTCGGGAGCCTGGCTCGCCCGCGAGGAAATGACGCCGCCGGCGTTGAGCGTCCACTCCGCGTCCTCCGCATCGGGGCGCGAGTGGATCGCGATCTCGCGGCGGCCATCCTCACCCGGAGCGGAGACCGTGACCTGGATCGCAACCGCTCCCTGCTCGGGGAGCACCAAGGGCGCCTGCAGGGTCAGCTCCTCGACCGTCTCCGCCCCCACCTGCTCTCCGGCCCTCAGCGCCAGCTCGAGGAACGCGGTACCGGGGAAGAGGGCCGTGCCGGCGACGGCGTGATCGGCCAGCCAGGGGTGGGTGGCGAGGGAGATACGGCCGCTGAGGGTGAGGCCTTCCCCGCCTGGGTCCTCGATCATCGCGGCGAGCAATGGATGCTCGGTGGGGACGAGACCGATTGCGCTTGGGTCTGCGCCGCCCGCGCTGCCGGCGAGCCAGTAGCGCTTTCTCTGGAAGGGGTAGGTGGGAAGGGGGACGCGCCTAGCTTCCGCGCCTTGGAAGTACGTCCGCCAATCGACACGCACCCCTTGGGCATAGGCCCGGGCGAGGGAGAGGGCGAAGCGTTCGGGGCCGCTCTCGTCGCGTTTCAGGGTGGGAAGCAGGATCGCTTCGGATGGGTCCTTGAGTACCTCCCCGAAGGTTTCCTCGGCGCCGAAGGCGAGCACCGGGTGGGGTCCGATCTCGACGAAGGCGCGAGCGCCGGAGGTCAGGAGCGATCGAAGAACCGGCTCGAGCAGGACCGTCTGTCTGAGGTTGCGGTACCAGTAGTCAGGTCCCATCTCGGCGGTGTCGATCTCCTCGCCGGTGACCGTGGAGTACAGCGGGATCTCGGAGCTCCGGGGCGAGATCGGGGCAAATGCCTCCAGCAGCTGCTCCTCCAGGGCCTCGATCTGGACGGAGTGGGCGGCGTAGTCGACGGCGATGCGCTGCGCCCGCACCTCGTCCCGCTCGCAGGAGGCGAGGATCTCTCCCAACGCCTCCGGATCGCCGGAGAGGACGACGGAGCGGGGACCGTTGATCGCGGCGAGGGAGACCCGCTCGGCAAAGGGCTCCGTATATGGAGTCAGGCGCTCGGGATCGAGGGAGACCGAAAGCATTCCCCCCTCCCCGGCGAGCCCGGTCATCGCCCTGGCGCGCGAGGCGACGACCAGGGCTGCATCCCCGAGCGAGAGAGCGCCGCTGATGTGGGCGGCGGCGATCTCCCCCTGTGAGTGGCCGACGACTGCCGCGGGCTGCACTCCGCATTCGCGCCAGAGCTTGGCCAGCGAGACCATCACCGCGAAGAGGGCGGGCTGGACGATGTCGAGACGGCCCAGCCAGCCGTCATCCTCGTCCCTCAAGACCTCCGTCAGGGACCAGTCCACATGGGGGGAGAGAGCCTCCTCGCAAGCCTCGACGTGGCGGGCGAAGGGCTCGGAACCTTCCAATAGCTCCAGCGCCATCCCCTGGGTCTGCCCACCCTGGCCGGGGAAGAGGAAGACCGGGTGCCGATCCGCGCTGCCCTTGCCGCGGGCGACGCGGGCGGTATCCCTGCCCTCGGCTAGTGCCGTGAGCGCCGCAAGCAGCTCCTCGCGATCCGCCCCCAAGGCCACCGCCCGGTGCTCGAATGCGGTCCGAGTCGTCGCCAGCGAGTAGGCAAGGTCAGTCGGATCAAGCTCTGGGTTCTGCTCGATGTGGGTCGCAAGACGCTCCGCCGCCTCAATCAGCGCCGGCTCCGCTTTGGCCGAGAGGAGGAGCGGGACCGGGCCGGGGAGCGAGGCGGCTGCCTCTGTCTTGACCGGATCCGAAGCGGGCGCCTCCTCCACGATCACGTGCGCGTTGGTGCCGCTGATACCGAAGGAGGAGATGCCTGCCCTGCGCGGACCGTCCTTCTCCCAAGGAGTCTGCTCGGTCAGCAGCTCGATCTCCCCCGCCTCCCAATCGACATGGGAAGAGGGGGTATCGACGTGCAGGGTCTTCGGCAGAGCGCCCCGCCGCATCGCTTCGGTCATCTTGATCACGCCGGCGACTCCCGCCGCTGCCTGGGTGTGGCCGATGTTGGACTTGATCGAGCCGAGGCGCAATGGCTGCTCTCTGTCCTGGCCGTAGGTGGCGAGCAATGCACCCGCCTCGATCGGGTCACCGAGGACGGTGCCGGTGCCGTGGGCCTCGACCGCATCGACGTCTTGCGCTGAGAGCCCGGCGTTTGCCAGCGCCTGTCTGATCACCCGCTCCTGGGAGGGGCCGTTGGGTGCGGTGAGGCCGTTGGAGGCGCCGTCCTGGTTTACGGCAGAGCCCCTGATCGTGGCGAGGATCGGGTGTTCGTTTCGCTCGGCCTCAGTGAGGCGCTCGAGGACGAGCATGCCGACCCCCTCTGACCAGGCGGTGCCATCGGCCGCCTCGGCGAAGGACTTGCAGCGCCCGTCGGGGGCGAGGCCACGCTGGGCGCTGAACTCGGCGAATACGCCCGGGTTGGCAAAGACCGTCACCCCACCTGCCAAGGCAAGGCTGCACTCTCCCCCTCTAAGGGCTTGGCTGGCGAGGTGCATGGCGACGAGCGAGGAGGAGCAGGCGGTGTCGACGCTGATCGCCGGTCCCTCCAGGCCGAGGGTGTAGGCGACGCGACCGGAGGCGATGCTGGCCGTGTTCCCGGTCGCCCGGTAGCCGTCGAACTCACGCGCGGAGGCCGCCATGGTGGCGGAGTAGGTCTGGTGGATCAGGCCGGCGAAGACCCCGGTCTGGCTCTTTCGCAATGAGGTCGGGTCGATCCCGGCGTCCTCCAGTGCCTCCCAGCAGGACTCCAGCAGGAGCCTTTGTTGGGGATCCATCGCGAGTGCCTCGCGCGGGGAGATGCCGAAGAACTCGGCGTCGAAGTTGGCGGCCTCGTGGAGGAAGCCGCCCTCGCGGGTGTAGGAGGTTCCCGGGTGCTCTGGATCGGGGTGGTAGAGGCGACCCAGGTCCCAGCCGCGGTCGCCGGGGAACTCGGTGATGCCGTCGCGGCCCTCTGCCACCAACTGCCATAGCTCCCCGGGTGAGGAGACCCCGCCCGGGTAGCGGCAGGCCATACCGACGATCGCGATCGGCTCCTCGCTTGCTTGGGCCCTGACCGCGACCTGCTTTGCGGCGCCGCCCGCGCTCGCCTCGGCGAGCAGGTGCTCGGCCAGGGCGGCGGAGTTGGGGTAATCGAAGACGACGGTCGCCGCCAGGCGCAGGCCGCAGATCGCGCTCAAGCGGTTGCGCAGCTCGACCGCCGCGAGGGAGTCAAAGCCGAGGTCCCCGAAGGCCTTCTCTGGCTCGATCTCCGCGGCGGAGCCGTGACCGAGGACCGCGGCAACTTCCGCTCTGACCAGATCCAGCACGTGGGCTTCGCGCTCTGGCCCGGGCAGGGATGCCAACTTGATGGCAAGCGAGCCCGATGCGGCGCTGCGGCGCCTGGGGGTGCGGACCAGGGCACTGAGGATCGGCGGCAGGGCGCCGACCGAGGCGAGGGCGCTGAGCCCCGCGGCCTCGATCGGGACGGCCAGGGACAGCGGGTGGGGGGAGGCGAGAGCTGCGTCAAAGAGAGCCAGCCCCTGCTCATCTGAGATCGGCTCGATGCCTCCCCGTCGCATCCGCGCCAGGTCTGTCTCCGTCAAACCCGAGCCCATGCCCTCTCTCTCCCACAGGCCCCAGGCAATCGAGGTGGCTGGGAGGCCTTCTGCCCCTCGCCTCTGGGCGAGGGTGTCGAGGAAGACGTTGGCGGCGGCGTAGTTGGCCTGGCCGGGACCGCCGAGGGTTCCCGCGGCAGAGGAGAAGAGGACGAAGGCCGAGAGGTCTGCCTCTTCGGTCAGCTCGTGCAGATTCCAGGTCGCGTCGACCTTGGCGGCGAAGACGCGCTCGATCTGCTCGGCGGTGAGGGTCTCGACGGTGGCGTCATCGAGCGTCCCGGCGCAGTGGATGACGGCGCCCAGTGGGTGCTCTTTGGAGATCGAGTCGAGGAGCTTCTCCAGCGCCTTGCGCTCAGAGACATCGCAGGCGACAATCTCGACTTCCGCGCCCAGCTCTTCGAGCTCTTGCTGGAGCTCCTCGGCCCCCTCTGCTTTGAGGCCTCTTCTGCTGAGCAGAAGCAGGTGGCGGGCGCCGTGACTCTTAGCGATGTGACGGGCGGTGAGGGCTCCCAGTCCGCCGGTGGCGCCGCTGATCAGGACGGTGCGCTCGGGGTCGATTCCCTGCGGGACCGTGAGCACGACCTTGCCGACGTTGTGGCCCTCCCTGAGATGGCGGAAGGCACGGGGTGCCTCACGCAGGTCCCAGCTCCTAATCGGGGAGTGAGCGAGGGCTCCCCCCTCAAGGAGCGAGGCCACCTCGCTCAGCATCTCCCCGGTTCGCTTGAGACCCGCTTCGGTCAGGTCGAAGGGAAGGTAGGAGACGCCCTCATGCTCCTCTGCGAGTTGCTCGGGGTCCCTGAGGTCTGTCTTGCCCATCTCGAGGAAGCGGCCGCCCCTGGGCAAGAGGGCGAGGGAGGCATCGACGAACTCGCCGGCGAGGGCGTTTAGGACCACGTCCACTCCCTCGCCACCTGTGGCCTTGAGGAACTTCTCGGTGAACTCGGTATCGCGCGAGGAGGCGATGCGCTCTGGGTCAATACCCATCCCTTCCAGCACCTCCCACTTGGAGGGGCTGGCGGTGGCGAAGACCTCCGCGCCTGTGTGCTTGGCGATCCCGATCGCGGCCATGCCGACCCCACCTGCGCCGGCGTGGATCAGGACCCTCTCCCCTGCTTTTAGCTTGGCGAGGTCCTTTAGGCCGTAGAAGGCGGTGGCAAAGACGATCGGCATCGCTGCCGCCTGCTCTGCGGAGAAGCCCTCGGGGACCTTGGTGAGGAAGTCGCGCTCGGTGGTGGCGAGGGGACCGAAGGAATTGGGGATCAGGCCCATCACGCGCTCCCCTGGGGAGAGGTCTTTGACCTCCGAGCCGACCTCCACCACCACTCCCGCGCCCTCACCGCCGATCGATGCCTC
>JBAREU010000126.1:0-3247 GCA_049796515.1 Solirubrobacterales bacterium | reverse complement strand
CCTCGGCGCCGGGGCGGGTCGGCGGCGAAGTGCCCTTCTCCTCGAAGTGGAAGTGGAGCGGCCTGCGCCTCGGCGGCGTCAGCTACGTCCTCGGCGCGCCCGACATCCTCGCCGCGAGCGACGCGCTGGAGCTACCGCCCGGCCTCGCCCGCAAACTCGAGGAGGAGACCGCGGCGGGGCGCCGCGTCGTCGCCTTCGGCCAGGCGAGTGAGGCCCTGCCCGACGACCCCGAGCACGCGCCGCCACCGCGGCTGACTCCGCTGGCCCTCGTCGTCCTGGAGGAGACGCTGCGCGCCGATGCCGCCGAGACGATCGCCTTCATCCGCGAGGAGGGCGTCGACCTGAAACTGATCTCGGGCGACGCGAAGGCGACGGTAACGGCGGTCGCCTACGCGGTCGGGGTGCCCGCCGATGCCGGGGTGATCGAGGGCTCGGAGCTGCCCGAGGACCCGGAGGGGCTCGCCGCGGCGGCGCAGCGCAACACGATCTTCTGCCGGATCGCGCCGGAGCAGAAGAAGGCGCTGGTCGAGGCGCTGCGCGCGTCTGGCCGCTACACGGCGATGATCGGCGACGGCGTCAACGACGTGCCGGCGCTGAAGCAGGCGCGCCTGGCCGTAGCAATGGGCTCGGGTGCGCAGGTGACCAAGGGGGTCGCCGACGTGGTGCTGTTGAAAGACGAGTTCGCGCGGCTGCCGGAAGCGGTCGCCGAGGGGCGGAGGATCGCCCGCAACATCCACCGCCTCGGCCGCCTCTACCTGACCAAGAGCGTCTACGCGGCGGCGCTGATCCTGCTCGTCGCCGTGCCCGGCTTCGCCTTCCCCTTCCTGCCCCGCCACCTCACCCTGGCCGTCTTCCTGACGATCGGCATCCCCTCCTTCGTCCTCGCCCTGGCCCCCTCCGACGGCCCCCTCTACCGCGGCCGCCTGCTGCGCGCGCTGGCCGCCTTCGCCGTGCCCGCCGGGCTGGCGACGGCGCTCGGCTCGATCCTCTGCTTCTTCCTCGTCGACACCGTCTTCGGCGGCTCGCTCGAGGCCGGCCGCACCGCGGCGACGACCACGTTGATCGTCCTCGGCCTCGCCTTCGTCCTGCTGCTCGAGCGCGGCCCCGGGCGGGAGCACATTGCAATCCAGAGCTACATGCTGGCGATGGTCGCCGGCCTCGGCGCGCTCTTCGCCCTGATCCTGGCGGCGGCGCCGGTGCGCGACTTCTTCGAGATGACCCTGCTGACGGCGAGCGAGTGGTTCCTGGCGCTGCTCTGCTCGGCGGTCGGTCTCACCATCGCCAGCCTGCTGTGGCGTCTCCCCCAGATCGAACGCCTGGAAGCCCCGGGCTACGAACCCGGTCAGGAGTCCTGAGGCGGCAGAACGAACTGGCTGACGATCAGGTTCGCTGCCAGGCGGGGCTCCGTTTCCTCGCGGCGGCGCTCCATCCTCACCTCGATCACCACGGTGCTCTTGCCGGTGTGAAGCGGCTCGGCGACGGCGACGATCTCGTCACCGAGCAGGCCGGCGGCAAAGACGTTGAGCTTCAGCTCGATCGTGGTGAAGTTGTGTCCCGGCGGGATGTTGCGAAAGGTCGCCCAGGCGGCAACGGTGTCGCCCAGCGCGGTCCAGACGCCGCCGTGGACGAAGCCACCGGGATGCAGGTGGCGCTTGTCGACGACGATCCGCCCGCGCGAGTGCGAGTCCTCGATCTCCAGCGGCTCGATCCCGAGGTCGCCGGGGAAGCTACCCGGGAGGAAGTTGCGGACGGACTCAGGCGTGATCAGCGAGCTGGGATGCGGCGCGTCGCTCATGCGGGAGGACCCTATAGGCGCCCGGCTCCAGTCGCGCCGTGCGCCGCCGGTAGGTGCTCCACAGCCAGGGCCACTGACTGGGGTCGTTGCCGTCCTCGTCGACGTACCAGTTGGTGCAGCCGCTGTGCCAGACCGTGCCAGCGAGAGCCTCGCGTAGTTCTCGGTCGAAGCGCTCGGCCGCCTCGCGGCGCACCTCGATCTGCCTCGCGTCCCTCAGCTCCAGCTCGCGCAGGGCGGCGATCACGTGGCCGACGCCCGCCTCGATCGTGTAGATGACCGACCCAGTGCCGCCATTCGTGTTCGGCCCGTAGAGCAGGAACATGTTGGGGAAGCCGGGGACGCTGAGACCGAGGTAGGCGCGGGCCACCTCCGCCCACTCATGCCCCAGCGCCTGACCGTCGCGCCCGGCGATCTCCATCGGCGCGACGAAGGCGTGGCTGGCGAAGCCAGTGGCCAAGACGAGCACGTCGGCGGCCCGTTCGGCGCCGGTCTCGTCGCGAATGCCGGTCGCGGTCACCTCGGCGATCCGCTCGGAAACCAGCTCGACGTTCGGTTGAGTCAGGGCCGGATACCAGTCGTCGGTGAGCATCGTCCGCTTGCAGCCGAGCTCATCGCTCGGCATCACCTTGCGACGCAGCTCCGGGTCCTCAATCGCCGCCGTGATCTGGCGGCGGGCGACGGCGCGGAAGGCGGGGAGCATCCAGCGGTGGCGCGTCATCGCCGCCGCCCCCAGCTCCATCAGGCCGAAGACGGCGGCGCGGTCGAGCCGACGCAGGGCCGGAAACCGCCTGAAGAGCGTGTGCGCCCACTCGGGATAGGCGTAGTCCATCCTCGGGACCGTCCAACCGGGCGAGCGCTGGTAGACGTCGAGCTGCGCGACGACCGGCTGGATCGCCGGCACGACCTGGATCGCGCTGCAGCCGGTACCGATCACGGCCACGCGCTTGCCGGTCAACTCGACATCGTGGCGCCACTCGGCGGTGTGAAAGGCGGGGCCGGCGAAACTCTCCAGCCCCGGGATCGCCGGGGTCTTTGGAACCGAGAGCTGGCCGCAGGCGGTGAGCAGGAGCTCGGCCTCGTGGGGGCCGGCGCTGGTCTGCAGCAGCCAGCGGCCTCGCCCCTCGTCCCAGCGCGCGCTCTGCACCTCGGTTCCGGTGCGGATCCTGTCCAGCACACCGTGGTGCCGCGCCACCCCCTCGACATAGGCCTGGATCTCCGCCTGCGGCGCGTAGCGCCGCGACCAGCGGTTGGGCGCGAAGGAGAACTCGTAGAGGTGCGAGGGAACGTCGCAGGCGGCACCCGGGTAGGTGTTGTGGTGCCAGACTCCCCCCACCCGCTCGCCCTTCTCGAAGACGGTGACGTCCTCGTAGCCGGCGCGGCGCAGCATCACCGCCGCGGCGACGCCGCCGAAACCGCCGCCGACCACCGCGATCGAGCGCCCGCGCCCGGGGG
>JBAREU010000125.1:0-9140 GCA_049796515.1 Solirubrobacterales bacterium | reverse complement strand
CGCCACCGCGGTACTGAGCGGCGAAGACGTGGGAGCGACCGTCGACCCGCCGCAGCCAGACGATCCCCCCCGTCCCGTCCTCCGACATCGCCGCGTCGGCGACGTCGATCACGTCGGCGCTCGGCCCGTCGATCGGCTGCACGTCGGAGACCACGGCCCCCGCCGTGACCGGCGCCACGAGCAGGATCAGACAGGCGATAGCGGCGGCCTCTGGCCGCAAGCGGGGACGCGGCGAGAACCAAACGCGCACGCGCCCCACGTTCCCGCGCGCACGTGTAGAAGGTGTGACTAGCCTGCTACTAAATCGTTACAGAGATGTAACGAACTGGCATCAGAGGGTCGAAAGCGGCACGCCGATCACGTTCAACCGCCGGGTGAGCCCGCCGATCGCGAACTCGCGGATCTCCTCGCCGCCGGCACCGAGCGCATCCCAATCGGTGCCCTCGCGGTCGGGCGGGGTCAGGGACTCCGCGACCGTCGGCAGCAGCTCGCGCAGGGTCGCCCGCACGACGTCGGCCAGGGCGGGATCGTCGGCGACGGCCTGCCGCAGGTACCAGGTGCCGTAGCCGATGTGGCGCTGCTCGTCGTGATGGATCTTCGAGTAGCCCTCGACAAAGCCCGGCAGCAGCTCCTCGCGTTCGAGGTAGCCGGTGACGAAGTTGTAGGAGGTTAGGCCGAGCGTGCCCTCGAGGACCTGGTGGTAGAGGGTGACGAAGCGGACCTTGGCCTCGGCGTCCTCGGGCTTGGCGACGAGCCGCTCGTGCGCCTCGACCAGGGCCACGTCGAAGATCGCGCGGAAGGCCGGCGAGATCTGCTCGCGGGCGCGCTCGACGTGGGCGGCGATCGCCGCCGGATCGGCGACCACCTCGTCCTGGAAGCGGGCGTAGAACTGCATGTGGCGGGCCTCGTCGACCTGCTGCGTCGCCAGGAACGTCGCTTCCTCCTCGCTGCCGTAGGCGGCTACGAGCCCGGAGAACTTGGTCGTGATCCGCTCCTCGGCGACCATCAGCGACGACAGCACCCAGAAGATCAGCCCCCGGTCCTCGTCGCCGAGGTCGCGCCACTGGTCGCGATCGGTGTCGAGGTCGATCGCGAACGGGCTCCACTGGGAATCCTCCCAGTGGCGGTAGAGGGTCTGCGGATCGAACAGGTGAACTTCGGTCACGCTGGTTCAGCTTTGCATCCGCAGGGCGACTCCGGCGCGCAGCACTCGCCCTTCAGCCAGGTGGCGAGCTCCTCGAGGGCGTCGGGGATCACGTAGTAGTAGGCCCAGAGACCCTGGCGCTCGGAGGCGACGATGCCGGCATCGCGCAGCACCTTGAGGTGGTGGGAAACCGTGGGCTGGGAGAGATCGAAGAGGGGGACCAGCTCGCAGACGCAGACTTTCCCGGCGTGCTTTCGCAGCACGTCGACGAGCTGCAGACGAATCGGGTCGCCGAGTGCCTTGGCGATCGCAGCCATGCGCTGCGCCTGCTCGCGCTGGACGTCGGGATAGACGACCGGCTCGCAACAGGGCTCGCCGGCAGGGCGCTTGGTCTTCGGCTCCAGTGCCAGATCGAGAGTCATCTATTTACATATATCTATTGAAATTACACTTGTCAATGTTTAGGGTCACCGCCGATGAAGGGGAACGGGACAGGGTCGTGAGCGGGCGGTGAGCCCACCCCTGCCCCGGCGCCTGCTCGCCGAGTTCCTCGGCTCGGCCTTCCTCACCGCCACGGTGGTCGGCTCGGGGATCGCCGCCGCCCAGCTCTCGCCCGGCAACGTCGGGTTGCAGCTGCTCGAGAACGCGGCTGCGACCGCGGCGGGCCTCTTCACCTTCATCCTCATGTTCGGGCCCATCTCGGGCGCCCACTTCAATCCAGTCGTCTCGCTGGTCGACGCCAGCTTCGGCGGCCTGCGCTGGCGCCACGCGCTCGCCTACATCCCCGCCCAAGTGTGCGGCTGCATCGCGGGAGCGATCGTCGCAAACGGGATGTTCGCTCTATCGGCGGTGAGCATCTCGACCACCCACCGGGCATCCGGCGCCCACCTCTTCGCCGAGACGATCGCGACGCTCGGCCTGCTGCTGGTGATCTTCTCGCTGGCACGGACGCGGCGCAGCAGCCTCGCGCCGGCCGCCGTCGGCGCCTACATCGGCGCTGCCTACTTCTTCACCAGCTCGACCAGCTTCGCCAACCCGGCGATCGACGTCGGGCGAATGTTCTCCGACACCTTCGCCGGCATCGCACCGGCTTCCGTGCCGGCGTTCGTCGCCGCACAACTCGTCGGCGGCGTACTGGCGATCGGAGTAATCCGCGTGCTCTACCCGCAGAGCTACGCGAAAGCCTGGCTGGCGCGACGACGCAGATCTGCGTTGAGCATGCCCGTCACCTGACTGGGACGCTCGCCGGCGCTGGGGATCGCGTCACCGATCAGGCCGCTGGCGCGGAAGCCGTAGAGCGGCGCGTCGAAGCCCGCCTCGCGGATCTTGCGCACGAGCTGCACTGCGGCGGGGGTATCGGCACCGGGGCCGCAGAGAACGAGCGCAGTCGGGTCGAGGGCGCCGAGGGCGCGCTCCATCCGCTCCTCGCCGAGCTCGTCGGAGAGCATCAGAACGCGGAAGCCGGCGCGGCGCAGAGCGAGGTCAAGGGCGTGGGCGTGGACCGCCTCGGCGTCGGAGCCGCGGCTGGAGTCGAGCAGGAGGATCCCGGCAGGGCGGGAAGCGGTCGAGGCGAGGCGGCGGGCACCGTGCAGCCACCCCATCGCCCAGCGGGAGGCGAACTCCAACTCGGCCTCGCGGCCTGGGCCGGCGGCGAGCTCGTCGATCGCAGGCAGCAGCATCTCCTCGACGGTCCGCTCGAGCGGCCGGATCGCGAGGCTCTGCTCGATAGCGCGGTCGGCGGCGTCCTCGTCGAAGCCCTCGAAGGCGATCAGCAGGCTGCCGCCGCTGGCCGGCGCTTCCTGGCGCTGGCGCGACAGCTCGATCGCCGAGGAGATGTTGCCCGTCTCAGCGAGTGCGTCGCGCAGCGTCTGCAGCTCGACCAGCTCGTAGTTGCGATGATTGCCGGGCGTCCGTCGCGGAACCGGGTAGCCGTAGCGTCGCTCCCAGCTGCGCAGAGTGTTCGGGCTTACGCCCAGAACTTCTGCAGCCGCATTGGTTCGGATTCCTGGCACGCGCAGCATTCTGCCACCGGATTTCCAGGTTTACACCGGTTATGGACAAATTCCGGAAATCTGTCAGCGATCTTGCAAGCCGCCTCGGCTTGCGGGATGAAGGCTTGGCGGGAATTTCCGTTAGCTGACGAGGGCGCCGACGCCGACCGGCTGGCTGACGGCGCGGGCGCGCCACATCGCCTCGTCGGCCTTGTGCAGGAGCTGGTCGGCGTCGTTGCCGTGCTCGGGGCAGGCGACGACGCCCGCTGAGATACCGATACGCAAGCCCCCCGCCCGCTCAAGCTCATCGAGCTGGCGCAGCAGGCGCTCGGCCATCTGCACCCCTCCGACCGTGTTCTGCCCCGGCGCGAGCACGCAGAGCGCGTCCTCCTCGAGACGGAAGGTCTCGTCGACGAGACGGACGCTTTCGCTCAATGCTGCCCCGACGACGGCGAGGGCGGTCTGCCGGCCACCGCCACCGTCGTCGTCACGCGTGCCCGGCCCCTCGACGTCGAAGACCACCAGGGCAAAGGGCTGCTCGTAGCGCCGGTGACACTCGAGCAGCTGGTCGAGGCGGCGGCGCATCTGGCCCGACCGGTAGAGACTCGGGTGCTCGGTCTCGGCGATCGCCGTCTCGGCGCCTGCCGTCCCGACGACGCCATCGTCGCGCTCCCAGAGCGTGGTGACCGCGGTCGCCGTGACCGAGCCGAACTCCTCGGCCAGCTTCTGCGCCGCCGCGGCGAACAAGGCCGCATCACGACCGGCCATCTCCTCGTGGAGCTTGCCCAGTAACGACGCCTGCCACGAGGACACTTCGCGCGCAAGTTTCCCCGCGCCGGAACCCTTGACCGGGGCCATGCGGGTGGGGGTCTCCGTCGCCACACCGAGACCTTGTCGAAGAGGGCGGACGCCAGAACGGCAAAAACTCGCTATTTGCGGCCCGACACTCGTCTAGTCGAAATGGCTAGTCGAGCGTGCGGCGACCGGCGAAGGCGTTGCCGAGGGTGACCTCGTCGGCGTGCTCGAGGTCGGCGCCGATCGGCAGGCCGCTGGCGAGGCGGGTGACGGTGACCTGGCCGCGCAACAGGTCGGCGATGTGGAGGGCGGTGGCCTCACCGGTGGTCGTCGGGTTAGTGGCGAGGACGACCTCGCGCACGTCGCCCTCGGCGACCCGGCGCAGCAGCTCGGCGATCTTGAGGTCGTCGGCGTCGATACCGTCGATCGGCGAGAGGGCGCCGCCGAGCACGTGGTAGAGGCCGCGGTACTCGTGGGTGCGCTCGATCGGGATCACGTCGGCCGGCTCCTCGACCACGCAGATCGTCTCCTGGTCGCGATTCGAATCCGAGCAGATCCGGCAGAGCGGACCCTCGGAGAGGTTGAAGCAGCGCTCGCAGAGGCCGACCTTCTCCTTCACCTCGCCAATCGCACTGGCGAGCGCCGCCGCCTCCTCGTCGGGGGCGCGGAGGATGTGGAAGGCAAGCCTCTGGGCAGTTCGCTGGCCGATCCCCGGCAGTCGCGAGAGCTCGGCGACGAGGCGGGAGAGCGGCGCCGGGCCCTCGCTGCTCACGTCACCGCCTCGCCCCGCTCCTTGAGGGTCGCGGGCTCGACGCCGCGGATCAGGTCGGCGGCGCGCTCGGCAAGCGCGATCGTCGGTGCGTTGGTGTTGCCGCGCGGCACCGCCGGCATCACCGAGGCGTCGACCACCCGCAGAGCCTCGAGCCCGTTCACCCGCAGCTCGGTGTCGACGACCGAGCCGATCGCGCAGGTGCCGACTGGGTGGTAGATCGGGAAGGTGGTTTGCGCAAGGTGGGCGCGGAGAGCATCGTCGTCCCCGCCCGCAGGGACGGTGAACGGCTCCGCACAGTAGGGCCGCAGCGCCGGCTGGGCGCAGATCTCCTCGGTCAGCCGCAGCGCCGCGACCATCCGCGCGAGATCCGCCTCGTCGCTGTAGAAGTCGTTGCGGACGATCGGCTTCGCGGTCGGGTCTTTCGAGGCGAGCCGCACCGAGCCGCGGCTGCGCGGGGTGAGTAGGCAGACCGAGACCCAGACGCCGTGCCCCTCGGGCTCGCCCAGGCCCTCGTCGACGATGTGGATCGGCGCGACGTGGAACTGGACGTCGGGCGCGGGCGCACTCGCCTCGACCCGGGCAAAGCCCCCCGCTTCGGCCAGGTTCGACGCGAAGGGGCCGGTTTGAGTGGCGGTGAACTCCTCCAGCGCCGCCGGCTCGCGCGCCAGCAACAGGCTCTCCGGCTCGGGGGTGGTGAAAACCTCGTAGGCGCAGGCGTGGTCGCTGAGGTTCTCCCCGACAGCGGGCTGGTCGAGCAGCGTCTCGATCTCGCGCAGCGCCAGGTGCTCGGCCGGGCCAACGCCCGAGAGCATCAAGAGCTGCGGCGAGTTGAAGGAGCCGCCGCAGAGGATCACCTCGCGCTCCGCCCGCAGCTCCTGCGACTGGCCGAGCTGCGTGGCCTCGACGCCGACTGCGCGGGTCCCCTCGAACAGCACGCGGTTGACGTGCATGTAGGGCATCACGGTCAGGTTCGGCCGCTCCATCGCCGGATGCAGGTAGGCGACCGCGGCGCTGGCGCGCATCCCGCCCCGCTGGGTCACTTGGTACATGCCGGCGCCGTCCTGCTCGGCGCCGTTGAAGTCCTCGTTGCGGGCCAGGCCGGCTTCGACCGCGGCGTCGACGAAGGCGGGTGAGATCGCGTTGCCGGAGCGCTGGTCGGAGACCGGCAATGGGCCGCCGACCTCGTGCCACTCCGAGGCGCCGCGCTCGTTGTCCTCGGACTGGAGGAAGTAGGGGAAGAGGTCGTCCCAGCCCCAGCCGGGGATCCCCCACTCGTCGTAGTCGCGACGGTTGCCGCGGATGTAAACCATCGCGTTGATCGAGGAGGAGCCGCCCAGCACCTTGCCGCGCGGCAGAGCGATCCGGCGGCCGTCGCAGCGCGGCTCGGGCGCGGTGAAGTAGCCCCAGTCGACCTCGGTGCCGGCGAGCTGCAGGTAGCCGAGCGGCACGTGGATGTTCTCGTTCGTGTCCGGCGGGCCCGCCTCGAGCAGCAGCACGCTGACCTCGGGGTCCTCGGACAGCCGCGCGGCGAGCACGCAGCCCGCCGAGCCCGCTCCGACAATCACGTAGTCGTACATCGGATCCTCTCCTCTCGCGCAGTCCGGGTCCCCGCCCGCACCGAGTCTACGCTCAGAGTCCGGGCAGGCCGCCCATGCCGCCCGCGCCCCCGGTGATGCCGCCCATCTTCGATCCCGCCAGGTCCTGAGCAGCGCGCAGCGCCTCGTTGACCGCGGCCTGGACCATCTCGGCGAGGATCTCCGCCTCCTCCGGGTCGATCGCCTCGGGGTCGATTGAGATCTCGCGCAGGGTCAGGTCGCCGCCCATCTTCACCTTGACCATGCCGCCGCCGGCGCTGGCCTCGACGACCTCGTCCTTGAGCTGCTCCTGTGCCTCCAGCATCTGCTGCTGCATCTGCTGCGCCTGCTTCATCAGCGCGTTCACGTCGAAGCCTCCCGGCCCACCCCGTGCCATCAACCAACCTCCTCGGCGTCGAATTCGCTCTTGATCTTCTCCACCAGCGCCGTGTGGTCGACGCCGCTCTCCTCCGCCGCGGGCTCGGGAGCATCCTCCCCGTCCAGGACGGCATAGGCGGGCCGCAGCTTCTCCCCCACCACCGCCTCCAGCGCCGCAGCCATCTGCTCCCGCTTGTCCGGGGCTTCCGCCTTGCGCTTGTTGAAGGTGTGATCGGCTGGAAACCCGATCGTCACGCTCCGCTCGTCGGTATCGACAGCAACCGGCCGCGCCCCCTCGAACGTCGCCGCCAACGCCGGAGCCGTCTGCAGCAGCTGGTCGAGCACTGCCGGCCAAACCCGCGCTACCTGCTCCAAGTCGAGCTGGCTCGTGGCCGCGGGTCCTGCCGCCGCGGCGGGGGTGTCCGAGCTGGCGCTGGGTTTTTCGCCAGGTGAGTCTGGCTCGCTCGCTGAGTCGTTGGGGCGAAAAACAGGACGCCGCGCCTGCTCGGACACCCCCGCCCCGTCGCCACCCGCGGGTGATTCGTCAGCCGCAGGCGCTGAAGGCTCGGACGGAGAAGCATCTTCCGCAGGCTTCCTTCCCTGCTCAAGCTTCTCGATGCGTCTCAGCAATCCCTCGGTGCTGGGGTCGAGATCGGGGCGGGCTGCTTTTAGGAGGGCGATCTCTACTGCCATGCGGGCGTCGTCGCCCTCGCGGACAGCCGTAAGGGCCTGCGATAGCTCGTCGATGGTTCGGACGAGGGTTGCAGCGCCGATTGCTTGAGCTTGAGCTGCCAGCCGCCCTTTGTCGGTGGCCGTGACTACAAACGTGTTGGGAACCTCGCCGACCGTCTGGGTGACCAGCAGATGACGGAGGTGAGCAAGTAGGTCGCGGGCGAATTGGGAGGGGTCGCGGCCGGAGCGGGCCATCTCCTCGACTCCAAGCAGGACGGCCTTGGGGTCCTCGGCGACCACCGCGTCGACTGCGCCGAAGAGCAGCTCGGCATCGGCGGCGCCGAGAAGCTGCAGCACGTCGTCGAGCCCGATCTGGCTGCCGCCGTAGGCGACGAGCTGATCGAGGGTGCCGAGCGCGTCGCGGAAGCTGCCCGAGGCCGACCGGGCGATCATCGCCACCGCTCCGTCCTCGACCTCGATCCCCTCCGCTGCGGCCACTCGCTGCAGTACCTCGGAGATCTGCTCCAGCGAGGGCCGCTGGAAGTCGAAGCGCTGGCAGCGGTCGGCGATCGTCGCCATCACCTTGTGCGACTCGGTCGTCGCCAGGACGAAGACGGTGTTCGGCGGCGGCTCCTCCAGCGTCTTCAGGAAAGCGTTCCACGCCTCCTTGGTCAGCATGTGCGCCTCGTCGAGGATGTAGACCTTCCAGTGCCCGCCGGCCGGCGCGTAGGCAACCCGCTCGCGCAGGTCGCGGACGTCGTCGACCGAGCGGTTGGAGGCGGCGTCCATCTCGATCACGTCGATCGAGCTGCCAGCGGCGATCGTCAGGCACGACTCGCACTCTCCGCAGGGGGTGACGGTCGGTCCGCCACGCTCGCAGTTGAGCGAGCGGGCGAGGATCTTTGCCATCGAGGTCTTGCCGGTGCCGCGCGAGCCAACGAAGAGGTAGGCGTGGTGGACCTTGCCCTGCTCGACCGCGTTGCGCAGGGTACGGACGACGTGCTGCTGGCCGACCACCTCGTTGAAGGAGCCGGGACGGTGACGCCGGTAGAGGGAGGTCGAGTCGCTGGGCGAGGGCACCGCAGCCAGTGTATCCGCGCCGCTCGGGCGCCTTTGTCACCCCATAGGTGACAAAGGCGCCCCGTGCGCCGATAGGTTGCGCCGGTGCCGACGGGGGCCCGCAACTGGTTGACGCCTGCCGCCTGGATCGCCGCGGTCGCGGCGCTCCTGCTCCTCCTCTTTCCCCTCGGCTTCCCCAACTACGACACGATCTACTCGCTGCTTTGGGGACGGGAACTGGCCGACGGCCTCAGCCCCGACCGCGGGGCGGCGCTGCCCCCCACTCCGCACCCCCTCGCCGAACTCTTCGGCCTCGTCACCGCGCCGCTGGACAGCGGCGCGGTCGACCTGACGATGGTCGTCGCTTACGTCTCGCTGGGCCTGGTCGGCTACCTCGTCTACCGGCTGGGCTCGCTCTGGTTCGACCGGCCGATCGGCGCCGTCGCCGCTCTGATCATCCTCACTCGCGCCCCCTTCCTCTCCAACGGCCTGCGCGCCTACGTAGACCTCCCCTACATAGCCCTAGTCCTCGCCGCCCTAGTAATAGAGACCAAACGCCCCCGAGCCGGCTGGCCCGTCCTCGCCTTGCTAGCGCTAGCCGGCCTCCTCCGCCCCGAGGCCTGGCTCTTCTCCTTCGCCTACCTCAGCTATCTGGTACTGGCCGCGGGGCGGCCCAACCCTGAAGAGAGCTCTGAGGGGACGGAGAGGGTGCCCCTCGAACCGGCGGATACTCAAAACGGCGGTCTAATTAGACC
>JBAREU010000124.1:0-1807 GCA_049796515.1 Solirubrobacterales bacterium | reverse complement strand
GTCGTACATCGCCTGCCCGACCCGTTGGAAGACGTGCATCGTGGCCTCGGTGGCCGCGGTGATCGTCACCGCCTCGGCCGCCTCGTCCTTCAGGACCTCCTTCAACGCATCGTTCTCCTGCGCCAGCTCGGTCTTGTCGGTGTCGGAGACCTTGTCGCCGTTCTCCTCGACGAACTTGTCGACCTGGTAGGTCAACTGGTCCGCTTGGTTGCGGGCCTCGGCGATCTCACGGCGCTTGTGGTCCTCGGCCGCGAACTTCTCCGCGTCCTGAACCATCCGCTCGACCTCGTCCTTCGACAGAGCCGTGCCGCCGGTGATCGTCATCGCCTGCTCCTTGCCCGTGGCGAGGTCCTTGGCGCTGACGTTCACGATGCCGTTCGCGTCGATGTCGAACGCCACCTCCACCTGTGGCACGCCGCGCGGTGCGGGGGCGATCCCCATCAGGTGGAACCGGCCGAGCGACTTCACGGCGGGCGACATGACCGTCTCGGCCTCGCCCTGCAGCACGTTGATCTCCACCGTGTTCTGGTTGTCGTCGGCGGTCGTGAAGATCTCCGACTTGCGCGTGGGGATCGTGGTGTTGCGCTCGATCAGCTTGGTGAAGATGCCGCCCTTCGTCTCGACGCCGAGCGACAGCGGCGTGACGTCCAGCAACAGGATGTCCTTCACGTCGCCCTTCAGCACGCCCGCCTGCACCGCGGCGCCGACCGCCACGACCTCGTCGGGGTTCACGCCCTTGTGCGGCTCCTTGCCGCCGGTGAGCTTCTTCACGAGCTCCTGGATCATCGGCATCCGCGTGGAGCCGCCGACCAGGATCACGTTGTCGATCGCGGCCGCGTCCTTGCCCCAGTCCTTGACCGCCTGCTCGAACGGCGTCTTGCAGCGCTCGACCAGGTCCTCGGTCATCCGCTCGAACTCGGCGCGCGTCAGCTTCATCTCCAGGTGGAGCGGGCCGTCCGCGGTCGCCGTGATGAACGGGAGGTTGATCGTCGTCTCGGCGACCTGCGACAGCTCGATCTTGGCCTTCTCGGCGGCTTCCTTCAGCCGCTGCATCGCCATGCGATCGTTCGACAGGTCGACGCCGTGGTTGTCCTTGAACGTCTTCACCAGCCAGTCCATGACCCGCTGGTCCCAGTCGTCACCGCCCAGGTTGGTGTCGCCGTGCGTGGCCTTCACCTCGAAGACCCCGTCACCGATCTCGAGCAGCGAGACGTCGAACGTGCCGCCCCCGAGATCGAACACGAGGATCGTGTGATCCGTGCCCTGCTTGTCCAGCCCGTAGGCGAGCGCCGCAGCGGTCGGCTCGTTGATGATCCGCAGGACCTCGAGGCCGGCGATCTGCCCGGCCTCTTGTGTCGCCTGTCGCTGCGCGTCATCGAAGTACGCGGGCACCGTGATGACGGCCTGGGACACCGAATCACCCAGATACGCCTCGGCGTCGCGCTTCAGCTTGCCCAAGATCTGCGCGCTGATCTCCTGCGAGTTGTAGGCCTTGCCGTCGATGTCGATCGACCAGTTGGTGCCCATGTGGCGCTTGACCGACCGGATGGTGCGGTCGGGGTTGGTGATGGCCTGGCGCTTGGCGACCTCACCGACGAGGACCTCGCCGGTCTTGGAGAAGGCGACGACCGAAGGAGTGGTGCGGGATCCCTCGGCGTTGGGGATCACGACGGGCTCGCCGGCCTCGAGGACCGCGACGACTGAATTGGTGGTGCCGAGGTCGATACCGACGGCCATGGACATGGGCAGTGCCTCCTACTGGCTTGGTGCGTGGGGAGTTGTACGGGGACGATGCTAGAAGCTTGAG
>JBAREU010000123.1:0-1634 GCA_049796515.1 Solirubrobacterales bacterium | reverse complement strand
CTCCAGGGTGAGCGGCGCATCCCCCTGGATGCCCGCGAGCTCGCGCAGATACGAGGACCAGTACACCTGGCCGGAGGCCGTCTGGTAGTCGTAGGTGCCGAAGCCGGCGGCCTCGCTCGCCAGTCGCAGCCGCTCGGCGGACTCGCGCAGCTGGGAGGCCGAAGCCTCGAGCTCCGCAGTCCGCTCCTTCACCCGCCGCTCCAGCTCGCCGTTGAGCTGCTCGAGCTGGCGCGTCTTGCGCCACAGCTCGGCGAAGATCTTGACCTTGGCGCGGAGGATCGCCGGAACCACGGGCACCGGCACGTAGTCGACGGCGCCGGTCTCATAGCCGCGCACCCGGTCCAGATCGGACAGGTGGATGGCTGATATGAAGATGATCGCCGTCTTCTCGTAGCGCGGGTGGTCCCTCAGCATCCTGGCCAGCTCGAAGCCGTCGAGCTCGGGCATGCAGACATCCATCAAGATGACGGCGATCTCGTTCTTGAGCAGGATCTCGAGCGCCTCGCGCGCCGAGTTGGCCTTGATGAGGTTCTCGCCGAGCTCGCCGAGAATCACCTCGTAGCTGAGCAGCTTGGAGGGCTGGTCGTCGACCAGCAGGACATTCACTCGATCCGTGGAGATCATCGGCACGCTCGCCCTCAGCGATGGAGCCACATGCGCAAGGCAGCCAGCAGCTGCTCGGTGTTGACAGGCTTGGCCAGATAATCCGATGCCCCGGCCGAGACGCACTTCTCGCGGTCGCCCTTCATAGCCTTTGCCGTCAGGGCGATGATCGGCAGGCGCCGCAGCTTCTCGTCCCTGCGGATCTCCTGCATGGTCTCGTAGCCGTCCATCTCGGGCATCATGATGTCCATGAGCGCAATGGAGATCTCAGGCTTCGCCTTGAGGATCTCGATGGCCTCCTTGCCCGTGGTGGCCGTCAGGACGCGCATGCCGCGGCGCTCGAGCACGCTGCTCAAGGCGAAGATGTTGCGGGCGTCGTCGTCCACCAGCAGCACGCTGCGGCCGAGCAGGTCCTCGTCGGAGCCGTGCAGCCGCTCGAGCATGCGCTGCTTCTCGGGCGGCAGGTCGGACACCAGCCGGTGCAGGAAGAGCGCGGTCTCGTCGAGAAGACGCTCGGGCGATTCGACACCCTTGACGACGATGCTGCGGGCGATCGCGTGCAGCTGCGCCTCCTCCTCCGCCGACAGCTCCCGGCCCGTGAAGACGATGACCGGAATGTCGGCGAGGCGGGCGTCCTCGCGCATCCTCTTCAGGATGTCGAACCCGCTCATGTCCGGCAGGCGCAGATCGAGGACCACGCAATCGCTCCCCCGCTCCTCGAGGATCGCCAGCGCGTCGGCGCCGCTGCCGGCCGTGACGATGTCGATGTCGTGGTGTCCGAGCAGCTCGGTGATGCTGAAGGACTCGGCAGGGTTGTCCTCCACCACCAGCAGCTGCTTGCGCCGAGGCTTGCTGAAGTCCCGGATGCGAGACATCGCGCTCTGCAGGCCCTCGGTGCTCGCCGGCTTGGTGATGAACGAGAAGGCGCCGCGGGACAGACCGTGCTGGCGGTCCTCCTCCAGGGTGATCATCTGGACGGGGATGTGGCGCGTAGCCGGGTCCTGCTTCAGCTGGCTGAGCACGGTCCAGCC
>JBAREU010000122.1:0-15625 GCA_049796515.1 Solirubrobacterales bacterium | reverse complement strand
AGGGACCGGCGAGGTAGAGCGAGCCAGGGACGTAGGTGAGCTGGGAGCCGACTCCGGCACCGCCGATCGCGCGGCCGATCTTGGAGTTGGCAGGACAAGAGGGGTTGGCTAGCTCCTCTTTGCCGGTCCTTGCCTTGGCGCGGGCGATCTGCGTATCGGAGCATTTGGAGATGCCGGCGAGGATGCCCCCCACTCCCGGTGGCAGGGTGGCGTCGAAGCGGGTCAGGTCCTGGTCTCCGTCACGGCGGGTGAGGCGCATCGTGAAGGGCGAGAATGCGCCGGCGGCGTTGTTGGTCGAACCGGCTTCGAATCCCGGCTCGAATGGGGGCGTGCCGCCTTTGGGGCAGGGACCTTCGTTTGGACCCGAGATCACTTTGAAGCTCGAGGTGGCGAGGACCGGGTCGGATTCTGACCAGGGGAAGAGTTCTGCTTCGGTCTCGTAGGTACCGCAGAGCGAGGGAGTGATCAGCGGGCTTCGTCCGCCCTCGCGGAAGTGCAGGTTAAAGCGGCTGAAAGCTGCGGTCGGGGGGATGTCTTCGGCGATGCCGACGAGCTGGCCGGTTTTGGGATCGGGTTCCACCCTGGTCGCCTGTTTGACGATGACCCCTAGCTTTGGGTTCTTGACGACGATGTAGAAGGCTATGAGGGTGCCGAATTCGTTTTTGTAGGGCTCGGCGATGAAGAGTGAGCCGTTTAGCGGTTCCTCTACTAGGGGGCTCTCTACTTCTAGCGTGCCTAGCTTTGAAGCTTCTGGGCAGCCTTCTCCCGGTTCTGCCTGCAGGGTTTCCCTTTCGAGATCCTCTTCGGTGCAGACCTCCAGCCCTTCGGCGACCGAGGGGTTGGCGGTCATTCCCTCGGGCAGGTAGAAGATGGCGTCGCGGATGCGCGACTGGGAGAGGCCACTGACCGAGGTGAGGCCTTCGTCTGCCACCTCGATCGAGAGGTCGAGGCCGGTGGGGCTTTGTGCCGCCCTGGTGGTCGGCCTTGCCTCGATCGAGGGTTTGAAGCCGAGTTTGCCGCAACCCTCGAAGGGTTGGGGGTTGCCTTTGGCGTCGTGGGTTTCGGTTTGGCCTGCGTCGAAGTCCCCTTCCCAGGAGAGCGCTTCATAGAAGCTGGTGAGCGGTTCGCCGCAGTAGGTCGGCAGGGTGAGGAAGGGCTTGGAGTTGGGTTCGACCGAGCAGAATTTGCCGAAGCCATCCAAATTGAAGTCGAGATCTTCGGGGGGCAGTTTGCCGGCGTTCAGGTTCGCCCCGCAGGGGCCGCGCAACTCGTCGTGGGCATCGGCTGCGGGATCGCCCCAGAGCTGGGTCCTGTTGGCGAAGAAGTTGAGCGCCTGAGTGACATTGCGGGTGGGCGATACCCCGCTGTGGGGGTATTCGGGGCTTAGGGCGACGTCGACGATCACGCGCTGCACTTCGACCGCGAAACCGAGCCGCAGGAGCACTCCCGGGGGCGGGGTGAGGTTGTAGAGGGGGGAGGTGAGCCAGTTGCCCGCGGTGGTGACCGAGTTGGCGGTGATGCCGACCGCGCTCTCAAGCGGACAGGTGGGCTCCGATTCGCCTTGCAGGAACTCCAGGGTCGAGCAGCGCGGGTAGGCGGTGGTGTCGCCCAGGAGACCCGGAATCTGCTCGATCACCAGGTCGCGGATTCGGCCTTCGGGGATGTCTTCGCTGTCCATGTTGGCCCCCACGGAGAGGGTCAAGGCGAAGGGGTGCGAGCCCGCCTGGGTCTGGGGCAGGCCGTCTTTGTCGGTGAAGGTGATGTCGAAGCCGTAGAGGCCGAAGTTGCCTTTTGCGGGGGAAGAGGCTTGGGCGGAGACGGGCAAAAGCGCGAGGGTGCCGATGAGGGCGATTGCGAGCGCTGCGGTGAGGCGCTTCATCGCGGCGCCCTCCGGTTGTCGGCGGCTCGGCGTTTCGCTTTGCCGCTTTTGCCTTTGCGCTTCTTGACGCAGCGGACCTTGCCCGCTTTGCGCACCTTGCGCTTGCCTTTGGGGCAGCCCTTGGCGACCTGATTGACGTTGCCCGGCCCCTCGTAGGTGCGCGAGGCGGGCGTCGGGAGCGCGGGCGCGGCGATAGGCGACTGGCAGGCTTCGCCTTCGCAGGGCTCTTTCGCTATCGGCTGCGGAAAGCCGCCGCCGACGCGGGAGTCGTAGAGGTCGACCAGGCCTGGATCGGAAGGCACGAGGCTAGATTCGGTGGTGAAAAAGACGTCATCGCCGTCGGCGCTCGCTTCCCAGAATTCCGATTCGAAGGGGCTTTCGCCGGTTGAGATCAGATTCAGGCAACCGCCGTTTTTGGGGAAGTAGCTGGGGTCCTCGCTGTCGCAACTGCCTTTGTTCAGCGCCTCCCACTGATAGACGTCCATCGTGCCGTTGGTGTCGCGCGGCAGCAGGGCGTCATTTGAGTTGAAGAAGATGCGGTCTCCGTCTGCAGAGACGACGTTTGAGGCGTGCAGCGCCTGCTCGGGGGCGGGGATCCAGGCGGCGGCAAAAACGCCGTGGCCAGCGGGGCCGGTCGACCAGAAGGGCTTTCGCAGTTCGCGCCCGACAGGCCGCGCGCCGCTCGGGTTGCAGGAGATGCAGTGCAGCTCTCCTCCCGCCTCATAGGCGAAGATCTCGACGTCGGCTTTGCCGTTGTTTGCGTCGGTGTTGTCATAGTCGGTGAGGGGGGCGCGGGACTGGAAGACCAAGCGGGAGCCGTCGGGGCTGACCCTGGTCGTGCGCAGTCGCTGTTCCCTCGAAGCCAGGTCGTAGGGAAGGTTTACCCCGGGCTGCTCCGCCGTGACGTCGTCGTCTCCCAGCGTCGCCACGTAGGTGAGCGCTCCCCCCTCGTCGAGGTAGAGGTTGGGCGCTCCATCGATCGCCTCTGCGGTCAGTTTTTCCCGCGAGACGAAGTAGATGCGGGAGAGGTCGTCGCTCGCCCCGACGAGGCCCTCCAGTTCTTTTGCCAGCGATCGCGTCTGCGGTTCTCCCCCCTCGTTCAGGTCGAATTCGAAGAGCTCCGCCGTCGCGTTGCTGAGTGCGCCTTCTGAGTAGAGAGCCCTGGAGCCGTCGGTGGCGGCGGTCCAGAAGAACGCTTCGCTCAAGGGGGGGGTGACCGGCACGGTGCAGGCTTTCGCCGCATCGGTGCATTCGTCCGCCACGATTCCCTGCTCGGGGTGCTGGCGCAGGAAGATCCTGCCCTCGCCGAAGAAGCTGGAGACCCAGTAGATGCGCGAGCCGTCCTCAGAGACCGCGTTGTCGAGGCTCCCGCCGGCGCCGCTCCCCACTACCACGTCGGAGCTGGCGACCCTGCCACCCGGCAGGACGCTGACCAGGTGAAGCTCGCCATCGGAGCGATCGTAGACCCGCGTCGTTTCGCCGCCGCCGCTGCTCACGTTGGAGCCGGGCACTGAGCCCGGTGACGGGCTCGTGACGCGGCTGACACTGACTTTGGTCACCGCGCCGTCTCCGTTGGTGCCCGTCACCGCGCACTGGATCGCACTGGGAACGTCCGCGGTCTGCACCGTGTAGGTGCTCGACGAGGCACCGAGGATCGCGACGCCGTTGCGATACCACTGGAAACTGAAGGACGAAGCATCAACCCAGGCGCCTGGGTTGCAGGTGAGGATCGTGCCCGCGATCGGATTGGCGGGGAGGGGCGCGGCGATCGACACAGGCGCCGTCGGCGGGGCGATCGTCACCCCCGGTTCAGGCGGGATGATCGAGGGCGGATTCGCGACCTGGGTCGAGCCGGCGTTGTTGTTGATCGCGAAGACTTGGCACTGAAGCGCCGAGCCCGCATCCTCGGCGGTCGGAGTGTAGACGGGAGAGGTGGCGCCTGCGATCGGCACCCCGCCGCGAAGCCATTGATAGGAGATCGAATTCGCTGAACTCGTCGTCCTGCAGTCCTGAAGAAGCGACGTTTTGGCGAGGAAGACCGCGTGCCGACCGTCGTCGGAGATGCCCTGCAGCCAGGTCGGTTCGGAGTATTCTTCGATGGTGCCCTGCGGCAGCGGCGGCGGTTCGGGCATCAACGTTTCCAGGTCGCCCTCCCCCGGTCCGCAGTTCACGCGCCGGTAGAGGTCCAGGTAGCCGTCCTGTCCTTCCGGCGTCAGCGAGGGCTCAAGGTAATCGTAGATCCAGGCGCTGCAGAGATCCGGCGTGAAGGCGAGGAAGTCGCGGACGATGCCGAGCGTGATGATGTTTTTGACGACGGTTCGCCCCTCGACGGGTGGGTGGATGCCGTGGTTTGACCACCCTTCGTCGGGCTGGCCCCCCTCGGTGCGGGTAGCGAGGTACTGGTTGACCGCGTAGCTGCTCTGCACGTCGCCAAAGGACGGGATCGTGTTGTAGGTGATTTTGTTGCCGTCCGGGGCCGCTTGGACGTTGCCTTGGCTGAGGAGAAGTATGTTGCCGCCGTTTTTGTCGATCGGGCTGACCATCTCATAGGCTCGGCAGTCGGGCAGGAAGGCCGAGGCGCCGGTGCGGAAGGCCTGGTTTGAGCAGGCGGAGTCGAGGGTGGGCAGCTCGGCGGTGGCCACAATCCGGTCCCCACCTTCGGTGGTGTCTGAGGAGTTCGTGCAGACGATCCGCCAGTGGTAGGTCGTACCCGGGATTAGTCCCTTCAGCGTGACGGTGAGGAGGTGGTCGCTTCGGTCTGCGCCAATAGCCCCAGCCGGCGTGCTCTGACCGTAGGCGGTGGTGGTCCCATACTCGAAGTGGCAGGAGGTGGCGAAGCCTTCGGGGTTGGCGAGGCCACGCAGGGTCGCTTCGGTGTCGGTGGCGCTTACCACGTGCTCGTCGGAGATCACCGGCGGACCCAGGGTTTTGAACACTTCATCGGAGCCAGGTTCGGCCTCACCGCCGACACGGGCGATCAGGCGGAAGTGGTAGATGGTGCCCCTCTGGAGACCAGTCAGGTCGGCGTGGACGGGAACCGGTGAAGAACCCGTGCCGATCGCACCAGCATCGGGTACGCACGAAGCGGTCTGCCCGTAGACGGTGGTCTCTCCCCACCTAAAGAAGCATTCTTCGACCGTTTCGCCTTTGGGATTGACCGAGCCATTCAACGTGGTGCTCGTTTCGGCGATCGGATCGGCGGGCAGGGTGACTGCCTTGAAGCAACCGAGCGGGTCCGTGCCGTAGGCGCGTACGAAGGCGGTCGGCGTCGAGGCGTTCGTCACGTAGAGGTTGCCCGGCACTTCGCTGCCGGGGCAGATGTTGGTGGCGAGGCCGGTGGAAGCGTTGAATTCGCCCTGGCCGAAGGATTCGACTTCGTCGCCCTCTTCGTCGAACTTGACGATTTTGCCGGTCGAGAAGGCGTAGACGCCGCCGGCGACGTCCACGGCTACGGCGGTCGGGTTTGCAACCGGGAACGTCTCCGGGTCCTCTGGCGCTCCGCTCGAATCCAGCTTTCGTACATCTGGTTTATTGCGGAACAGGACGTAGAGGTTGCCCGCGCTGTCGGTGGCAAGCCCGGTAACGATCTCCCCGGGGAGGGCGATCTGGCCGAGGAAGTTGCCGCTGGTGTCGAATTCTTGGATGCGTCCGACATCGCCGACGTAGACGGTGTCGTCGGCGTCGGTCGGGGTGCCAGCACGGTCCATCGCGATGAAGCTGGCGGCAAATTCTTCACTCCAGCTGAACTCGCCGTTGCCGGTTCCAGATCCCCCTGCCCCGCAGATGTCGGTGGGAGGACCGGCGTTGGTGCAGATGTTCGGGTTGCCGGAGGTACCGGTGTTTACCCCTTTGCCCCACATCCGCAGAAACTGACCGGTGGGCGAGAATTTCTGCACGCGGCGGTTGGAGGGAAGGCCCTGATCGACTACATAGATGTTGCCCATGGAGTCGACGGCAACGCCCTGGGGAGAGCCAAACGATCCGAACTGGCCGCTCCCGCTACCGGTGCTTCCCGCCTTGCAGACGTCGCCGCTATTGGGGACGCATATCTCAAAGCTTTCGCTTCCACCTTGCACCACATCCCAGCCCCAGGCCTTGATGAACTCTCCCCGGGCATTGAGCTCAACAATCCGGCCCCGCCCGGAATCAGCGACAAAGACCCGGCCGTTCTCCGAGTTGGCGGCAACACCGCGCGGGACAATGCATTGGATTGCGGGATCCGCGCTGCTGCATTTGGTCCAAAGTTCGAGAGGGGCGGCCTCAGCGGCAGAACTGCAGAGACCTGGCATCGAGCTAGCTACGAGAGCGACAAACGTACCCAATGCCAGTGCAGCAACCTTGGACGTCAAACGACAGCCCTGACCCACCCTGCGGACCGATTCCTCACTCATAGTGCTCCGTCCCATGTCTACTACTTCCCGTGAGCCGGGCGCCTTGAGCACTCCCCGTGCCCCTTCGTAGAAACCATATCGGAACGTCATAGTTCTTGTCAAGAAATGCATTGAGTACATTGAAGCGAGGGACTTGAAGCGAGGGACCGGCAAAGCCCCGGGAGCGGTTCGCTGAACCGCTCCCGGGGTCATTACCCACCTCAGGCCGATGACCCACACCGGTCAAGGTGCTAACGACAAATTACCATTAGTCGGTGACTGTCACGCCTGTATCAACTCCGACGGAGTTGTGACCTTTGACTGTCACGTCAATGTCAAGGTCAGCGGTTTCACTTGTGGTAGTTCCGCACAAGGTACCGGTGCTTTCTGTGTGGATGTCTAGGAACGTTCCCGTGAGGTCAACGTCATCTGGGGTAGGTGTGTTCAAGAGATGCGCCCCAGCAAGGCCCTGGTTGTTTGCTTCCCCAACTTTGATTGTACAGATCGCGTCGGCGTCAGGGTGGCCAACCGATCCGGTTTTGTAGATGTGTACTTCGATTTTCTTGTTCGGAGGACAGACTACGTCGGCCGTGACGCCGTATGTGTTGGCGCCGCCTGTTGTCTGGCCTATGTGGAATACGTAGTCGCAGCCGTTCGGTGTAACTGTCACTGGCCGTGTGCCCAAAACTGGGATGTGGGCTGTGCAGTGTGTCGTGTAGTGCGGGGTAATTGTGACTGTGGTTGCGTTAACTGGGATGAGCGGGTGGTTTTTGGGAACCCCGCCTGTTTCTGATTCGAGTGTATATTTATGCCCTGTATATTTGCTGCCATCGCAGGTGACACTGCCAAGGGGGCCTGTGAGCGAATTGGCGAGTAGCGCCGAGCCTGGGGTCTCTTCTGCTGTCAATGTCACCGTCGAACCGTCCGTTGTGAGTTTGCCTTGCTGGGCCGAGGCGGCTGATGCAGCCAGCGCGCTGAACGCGAAGACCGCGACCAGGGCAACGCCCAAGGTCCTGAAATTGCGAATCATCTTCTCTTCCTTCCGATTTTGGTTTCCCGCGCCGCGCCCGTTCTGAGCCCAGCGCTCGTCCCCGCTTGGGGGACGGTGCGTCAATAGCTGCTCAGGAGATATTGAGCAAGAAATTCGTGAAGTATCTGGCAAGGAAGACGGGTGTCGGCTCACTCGCGTGGATATTTCCCTGCAAGCTCCCGTGTGCCGCCCTGGCGCGTGCGTCGAACGGCGCACGGTGGGGAGTTGCGTAGAAAGTTGCCCAGGGAAATCTGATTAGTGACATAATGAATGTCGGAGATGGTCGCAATGGATAAGCGGGGGTCGGGGATGCGCTCTGGGTCGCATGCCCTGGCACTGCTGTCGGTCCCCCTCAACGGATCGATCCTGGAGCAGCTGTTCGACCATCCGATGCGGCTGGCCGAGCTGCGGCGGGACAATGGCTCTGCGCCGCAGTCGACGATGCGCGCTCACCTCAAGGGGCTGGAGCGTGGTGGCGTGATGATAAAGCGCAAGCGCAAGGGCTCTTCTGGAGCGGTTGACTTCGTGCTGACGGGTGCCGGCCACGACCTACTCGTCGTGGTGGCGGCGCTGGAGCATTGGCTGCTGCTTGCGCCGGGAGGTCCGCTGACCTTCGGTAGCGGCGCCGGTTACTCGGCGATCAAGGCGCTGGAGGGTGGCTGGTCGTCCACGATGCTTGGACTCCTCGTCGGCGGTTCCTGCTCTCTCAGTGAGCTGGGCCGCGGCATCGACAGTGTCAGCTATCCATCCCTGGACCGGCGACTGACGGCGATGCGCCGAGCAGGGCAAGTAGAGGCGTGCCCGGCTGAGGCTCGGGGCACTCCCTACAAGCTCACCGAGTGGCTGCAGCAGGGTGTCGTCCCACTCGCCGCTGCAGTCTGCTGGGAGCGCACCCATTTCGCCGACGACACCACGACGATGACCCGCCTCGATACCGAGACCGCCTTCTTACTGGCGCTGCCGCTGCTACAGATGACGGCCACGCTTGCAGGCTCCTGCCGGATGGCGGTGGAAATCAACGACGAAGAGGGCCCGCTTTGCGGCGCGGTCGCCCTCGTCAAAAAGGGTCGGGTGGCGTCATCCACCGGGGGAGCGCACGGCTCCGCGGACTCCTGGGTCACCGGCTCGATCGCTGCCTGGGCAGAGGCGATGGTCGGCGGGGGGACCGAGGACATCGAGCTCGGCGGGGACAAGCGACTCGCCGACGGCCTGCTCGATGGCCTGCACCATGTGCTCTTCGGGGCCGCAGCGGAGGCCTCACGGCTGGCTTGACCGCAAGCTCGATCGGCGAGAACGGGAACCTCGCGCGCTCTGGAGCCCGTGTCCTGATACTGCTGGCCATCCCGCTGAACGGCGAGATCCTTCAGGGGCTCTCGGGGGGATCGAAGCGCCTCGAAGACCTCCGCGGCAGATGCGGTTCTCCGGCGCAGTCGACCCTGCGCGCTCATATCGGCAGGCTCGAAAAGGTGGGGGCAATCGCGAGGCGCAGGCCACTCCCCCGCACTCTGGAGCTCGAACTGACCGGCGGCGGTCGTGAGCTTCTCCAGGTCGCGGCCATCCTGCGGCGCTGGCTCCAGGGTGCCCCACACACCCCCCTGCGCTTCGGCGGCGGCGCCGCGAAAGCGGCGATCAAGGCGCTGGTAGAGGGCTACTCCTCGACTATGCTGCGCGCCCTCGCCGCCCGCCCCCTCTCGCTCACCGAGATGGACAGGGTGATCGGATCCCTCAGCTACCCCGCCCTGGAGCGACGACTAACCGCGATGCGCCATACCGGACAGGTCGCGCCCTCCGCTGTCGAGGGGAGGCGCACGACGCCGTACGAGGTCACCGAATGGCTGCGCCGGGGAGCGGCACCGCTCGCTGCGGGGGCGCGATGGGAGCGCCGCCACCTTCCTCGCGAGACGGCGCCGGTCGGGGCAATCGACACCGAGACGGCCTTGCTGCTCACCCTGCCTCTGCTGCGCATGCCGGAGGAGCTATCCGGCTCCTGCCGAATGGGCGTCGAGATCGGTGCCGGCAGGAAGCACCGGCTGGCAGGGGCAATCGCCACCGTGAAGGGGGGCAGGATCGTGTCCTGCACCGCGCGCCTCAACCACAGCGCCGATGCGTGGATCGTCGGCTCGGTCTTCGGCTGGCTCAACGCCGTGATCGATGCCGACACCGGAAGCCTCGAACTCGGCGGCAACCAGCGGCTCGCCCGCAGCCTGCTCGACGGCCTGCACGATCTATCAGCGAATCCCAGCGCAAACTGCGGCGTTTTTCGCTAGTTGCGGTTTTTTCGTCTGACGGAGGGTGGAGACTTCGGCAACGCCCCCTACAGGACGGAGAGCCCAAATGGCCAAGGAAATCTTCGACCAGGATCGGCTTACAAGAAGGAGCACGATGGCACAGCGCCTCGACGACGCGTTCGCGGGCTGCGAGGAGTGGACCATCGCTCCCGCCGCGCCACGTCGCAGCGAGCTCGACGTCGCCCCCTGGCTGTCCAGCCGCAGCCAGGCAATCGACCGCCCCGCTGCTGCTCGCGCGCCGGAATCCCGCGCCGCTTAGCGACCTACGTCTCTTGATACAAAGGGCCGTCGCCGCCCTCGGGCAGGGTGAGGCGACCGCCCTTGGCCGTGATCGCACCGCACTGGACGCAGTTTGAGGCGGTGACGTGGACGTCGACCTCGGCAGCACCGTTCTCGAGCTGCTCATCGGGGATCTCGTAGACCTGGGCCGGGCACATCGAGACCCACGTCTGGGCGATCTCACGCGGCACCTTGGTCTGGATGCGGACGTGATTGGGGGCGTCGTCGCGGGTCGCGTTACCCGATAGGAAGACCGAGTCGAGCTTGTTGAAGGTGACCTCGTTGTCGGGCTTCGGGTACCTCTCGGCCGCCTTGCCGATATGCATCGCCGGCTCGGCGTTGTCCTCCACCTTCCAGTGGCCGGGCGGGAAATTGCCTTTGGTGGCGACCAGCGCGTTGGCGACGATGCCGCCGGCGATCAGGCCCTTGGTCAGCGGCTGCTTCATGTTGCGCGACTTGTAGAGGTCCTTCTCGATCACCGAGTTGCGGATCTTCTCGTCGTAGCTTTCGAAGTTGACCGAGTCGATGTCCTTCTTCAGCGAGTCGACGATCGTTTCCGCCGCGTACATCCCCGCGTGCATCGCGTAGTGGACGCCGGCGAGTTCGGCGATGTTGACCATCCCCGCGGCGTCGCCGGCAACCAGCATGCCGGGCACCGAGAACCGCTTCGGCAGCGACCAGTAACCGCCCGAGGGGATCGTCTTCGCCCCCCAGCCGACCCGCTTGCCGCCCTCGATGATCTTGGCGATGAAGGGGTGCTGCTTGAACCGCTGCAGCTCGTCGTGGACGCTGAAGGTGGCGTCGGTGTAGTCGAGGCCGACGACGAGGCCGAAGCAGACCTTGTCCTCGCCCATCGGGTAGATGAAGCTGCCGCCAGCCTCCTTGTATTTGGCGCCCCAGCGCAGCGGCCAGCCGAGCGTGTGGATGACGCGGTCGAGAGGCTTCGGCACCTCCCAGATCTCCTTCACCCCGAGCTCCCACGCCTGTGGGTCGCTGCCATCGCACATGCCGAAGTAGTCGTAGGCGGAGTAGGTCAGGTGGCCGATCGTGCCCTCGGCCAGCACCGTGGCCTTGGCGATGACGTCGGAGCCGGGCTCGAAGTTGCCCAGTTCCTCGCCGTCCTTGCCGCGCCCGCGGTCGCCCGAGCGCACGCCTTTGACGATCCGGTCCTCGACCAGCAGCTTGGTCGCAGCGGTCTCGGAGAGGATGTAGACACCGGCCTCTTCGGCTTTGTCGGCGAGGAAGCGGCCGAGTTTCGAGACCGAGAGCGTATAGGTGCCCTCTTTGCGGAAGTTGGGCGGCGGCGGCTTCAGCGGGATCGCCGCCTTCGAGGTGAGGAAGTAGGTGGCGTCCTTGGTCACCTCCTGGTAGACCGGCGGCCAGTCGGCCGGGTCCATGTCCGGGAAGAGCCGCGTCATCGCCGAGGGATCGACGTTTGCTCCGGAGAGCAGATGCGCGCCCGCGACTTTGCCCTTCTCGATCACCGCCACCGGCACTTCGCCTAGCTTCTCGGTCAGCTCCGGCTCGTCCTCGAGCAGCTGCATCAATTTGTTGGCGCAGGCGAGGCCCGCTGGCCCGCCGCCGACGATCGCGATGCCGACCTCGATGCGGTCGTCGACCGGGTCGGTCGGCGGGCCGATTACGTCAGCGGAGTCGAACGGAGGTGGGAAATCAATGGGCTTGACGGCGGGCATCTCTCGCTCCTTTGCGGGGTCGGGGGAAGACTGAGCCGGCGGCTCAGCCCCCCTTCTTCGCTTTGATCGCCTCGGTCAGCCTGGGCACGATCTTGTGTAGATCGCCGACCACGCCGAGGTCTGAGAACTCAAAGATCGGCGCGTTCTGATCCTTGTTGATCGCCAGGATGTTCTCCGAACTCTGCATCCCGACCTTGTGCTGGATCGCGCCGGAGATGCCGGCGGCCAGGTAGAGCTTCGGCGCGACCGTCTTGCCGGTCTGGCCGATCTGGGCTGCGTAGGGGTACCAGCCGGCGTCGACCACGGCGCGGGTGGCGGCAACCGCCCCGCCCATCGCCTCGGCCAATTCCTCGCACTGCTTGAAGCCCTCCGCCGCACCAAGCCCGCGACCGCCGCCGACGAGGATCTCGGCGTCCTCGATGTTGACGTCGGCGCCGCGCTGCTCGCCGCGCTGGACCAGCTTCGCCTTCGAAGACCAGGACGAGAGCTCGACCTCGACGTCGACCACCTCGGCTGAGCCACCGCTCTCCTTAGCGTCGAAGGCGTTGAGGCGGCCGATGATGATCCCCGGCTCGGCGATATAGCCGACGTCGGCGATCTGGGAGTCCTGCAGGATCGGGCGCTCGACGACCAGCTTGCCGTCCTGCACCTTGACCTGCGTCACCTCCATCGTGACGCCGGCATTGAGGCGGGCGGTGAGGCCAGCGCCGATCTCGAAGCCGAGCAGCCCGCCGCCGAAGAGGGCATAGGAGAAGCCCTCGTCCTGGATGACCTTGGCCATCGCGTCGACGATCGGCTGGGCGAGACCCTCGGGCACGCTCTTGGCCCGGTAGACCTTGGCCGCGCCCCAGTTGCCGAGCGATGCGCAGGCGTCGTCGGCGATCTCGCCGACCACCAGTGCGGCAGCCTCGCCGCCGATTTCGCCGGCCAGCTTGGCCGCCTCGGAGATCGCCCCGAGCGAGTTCTTGTTGAAGTTGCCCTCGTCGTCGTGGAGGGCGTAAGTCAGGATGCCTGCCATCTAGATCAGCTTCCTCTCGTCGAGCCAGGCGACGATCTTTTCGACCGTCTCGTTGGTGTCCTCGTCCTCGATGATCTCCCCTGCCTCCTTGGGGGGCGGCGGGTTGAGCGCGAGAACCGCGGTCTTGGAGCCGGCCTCGCCGACCATGCCGCCATCGATGCTGACGTCAGCGGTCGCCTTGGCGTCGAGGGGTTTTTTCTTCGCCCCCATGATCGCTTTCAGGCTCGGGTAGCGAGGCTCGTTGATCGCGTCGCCGACGCTGATCACGGCCGGCAGCTCGACCTCGACCGTGTCGTACCCGTACTCGGCCTGGCGCTCGCAGCGCAGCTTGCCGTCGGTGACGTCGATCTTGATCACCTGGGTCAGCGAGGGCATCTGCAGGTGGTCGGCGACAACGGCGCCAATCGTGTAGCACTCGCCGTCATCGGACTGCTGGCCGAGCAGGACCAGATCCGGGCTCTCGGACTCGAGAACCTTGGCCAGCGAGTAGCCGGTGGCGCAGACATCGGAGCCCGAGAGGGCGTCGTCGGAGAGGTGGACGGAGCGGTCGGCGCCGAGCGCCACCGCCTTGTGCAGCGCGCGGACCGCCGAGTCGGGGCCCATCGTCACCGCGACGACCTCCTCGACCGGGATCGCGCCGCCCTCCTTGATCTGCATGGCGGCCTCGATGGCGTGGGTATCGAAAGGGTTGAGGTTTTTCTCGCCGCTACGGTCCAGGCGCATCGTGTTGGGGTCGATTCGCTTCTGGACGGCGGCGTCCGGTACCTCCTTGACCAGGACGCAGATCTTCAACTTTCAAGCCTCCTTGGCAGTTGCTCGGGCTGGTTGACTGACCAGTCAATCAGTCTATCTATACACGTGGACGTGTGCTATTCGACGTGATGCCTATCACGCATCGCGATCGAGCTTCTTCGCGATCAGGCTTCTTCGCGCTCGTGGCGCTCTTCGGCGCCACTGCGGATGAAATCGACGATCTCGTCGGTTCCCGCTCCCGGCGTGAAAACCGCGGCTACGCCGAGCTCCTTCAGCTCGGGGATATCCTCGGCCGGAATCGTCCCCCCGACCGTGACCAGGACGTCCTCGACGCCCTGCGCCTTCAGCAGCTCGACCACGCGTGGGACCAGGGTCATGTGGGCGCCGGAAAGGATCGAGAGGCCGACCGCGTCGGCGTCCTCCTGGATTACCGTCTCGGCGATCTGCTCCGGCGTCTGGTGCAGGCCGGTGTAGATCACCTCCATGCCGGCGTCGCGCAGCGCCCGGGCGATGATCTTGGCGCCGCGGTCGTGCCCATCCAAGCCGGGCTTGGCGACGACGACGCGGATCTTGCGGGCGGTTGCGGCCTCCATAGCGGCGGCGAAGCCTAGAACACCGGCGACTCGGTGTAGGTCCCGAATACCTCCTGCATCGCCGCGATCATCTCGCCCTCGGTCGCGCGGGCACGAGCGGCCTCGATGATCGGCGGCATCAGGTTGGCGTCGGTCGCGGCAGCACGCTTCAGCTCGGACAGCGATGCCTCGGCCGCGGCGCCGTCGCGGCGAACGCGAGTCGCCGCGAGGCGGTCGACCTGCTTGCGTTCGAGCGCCGGGTCGATGCGCAGGATCGGCGTCTCGTCTTCGTTCTCCTGAGTGAAGTCGTTGACCCCGATGACGATCCGCTTGCGCTCGTCGAGCTCGCGCTGGTAGACGAAGGCGGCGTCGGCGATCTCGCGCTGGGGGAAGTTGCGGCGGATCGCCTCGACCATCCCCCCCAGCTCGTCGATCCGGGCGAAGTAGTCGTAGGCAGCGGCCTCCATCTCATCGGTCAGCTTCTCGACGAACCAGGAGCCGCCGAGCGGGTCGGGCGTGTTGGGCGCGCCGGACTCGAAGGCGATGATCTGCTGGGTGCGCAGCGCCACCCGCACCGCCTCCTCGGTCGGCAGCGCCAGCGCCTCGTCGAAGGAGTTGGTGTGCAGCGACTGGGTGCCACCGAGCACCGCGGCGAGCGCCTCAAGCGAGGTGCGGACGACGTTGTTGAGCGGCTGCTGGGCGGTCAACGAGACCCCCGCGGTCTGGGCGTGGAAGCGCAGCCGCATCGACTCCTCGCGCTTGGCACCGTAGGTCTCGCGCATCTCGCGCGCCCAGATCCGCCGCGCCGCGCGATACTTGGCGATCTCCTCGAAGAAGTCGATGTGGGCGTTGAAGAAGAAGGAGAGGCGGGGGGCGAAGTCGTCGACGTCGAGGCCGCGCTCGAGCGCCCGCTCGACGTAGGTGAAGCCGTCCTTGAGCGTGAAGGCGAGCTCCTGCTGCGCGGTCGAGCCGGCCTCGCGGATGTGGTACCCGGAGATCGAGACCGGGTGCCAGCGGGGCATGTTCCCGGTGCACCACTCGATCATGTCGGTGACCAGCCGCATCGCCGGCTCGATCGGGAAGCACCACTCTTTCTGCGCGATGTACTCCTTGAGGATGTCGGTCTGGATCGTGCCGCCGAGCTTCTCGGCCGGCACGCCCTGCTTCTCGCCGACGAGGACGTAGAAGGCGAGCAAGATCGCCGCCGGCGCGTTGATCGTCATCGAGGTGGTGACGCCGCCCAGCGGGATGCCGTCGAAGAGCTGTTCCATGTCGTCGAGGCTGTCGACGGCGACACCCTCGCGGCCAACCTCGCCGAGGCTGCGGGCGTGGTCGGAGTCATAGCCCATCAGGGTGGGCATGTCGAAGGCGGTCGAGAGGCCAGTCTGGCCATGGTCGAGCAGGTAGTGAAAGCGCTCATTCGTCTCCTCGACCGTGCCGAAGCCGGCGAACTGGCGCATCGTCCAGAGCTTGCCGCGGTACATCGACTCATACGGCCCGCGCGTGAACGGGTACTCGCCGGGGCGCCCGATCGACTCCTCGGGGTCGGCCGGTACGGCCTCCGGACCGTACAGCGGCCCGATCGGGTGTCCCGACATCGTCGTGCGCTCCGCCCCCCGCTCTTCGAGCGGCCTTTGCCGCGGCTCCGTAGCCATGGCCAACAGTCTAAGGCGGACTTGGCGGAGGTCTGCAGGGGACGTGCCGGTAGTTAGCCGCCCATATGGGCGGCTAACTACCGGCAC
>JBAREU010000121.1:0-4123 GCA_049796515.1 Solirubrobacterales bacterium | reverse complement strand
CGGCCGTACTGGCCCGCCAAGACCGCGCCGGCCGCGCCCAGAGCAACGGCCGCCAGGCCCACCGTCGCCCGCTCCGATCGCGCCCAGCCGAACCGCGTTCTCGCCCTGGCGCGGCGGGTGAGGCGAGTTGGAAAGCGAAGCGAGGCCACCCGGCGGAGCCTAACGCTGCGACGCCTGGAGGCTCAGCTCTCCTCGGCGACGATCGTCTTCACCGAGGCGACAGTGCCGTCGGCGAGCTCGATCTCGACCATGTGGGTGCCGATCTCGCGAATCGGCTGCTCGAGACGGACTTTACGGCGGTCGATGCGCAGGTCGCGCGCCTCCTGGATCGCGTCAACGATCTCCTTGGCGCCGACCGAACCGAAGAGTTTGCCGCCGTCATCAGCTCGTTGCTGGATGGTCAGGACGGTCTTGGCCAGCAGCGAAGCTGCCTGCTCTTCGCGCTCCGCCCTCAGCTGCTCCGCCTTTTCTGCCGCCGCTTGGCGCTGCTGCGCCTGCTCGAGGGCGCCCGGCGTAGCCGGCGCGGCGAGCTTGCGCGGGATCAGGTAGTTGCGCAGGTAGCCAGGCGCGACGTCGACCGGTTCGCCACGCTGCCCCAGACTCTCGACGTCCTCGAGCAGAATTGCCTGGGTCATCGGCCTAGCGCTCTCCGACGTAGGGCAGCAGGGCGATCTCGCGCGCCCGCTTCACCGCCACCGAGAGCTGTCGCTGATGCTTGCGCGAGAGTCCGGTCACCCGCCGGCCGCGCGTCTTCCCCTTGTCGGAGAGGAAGCGGCGCAGCAGATTGAGGTCCTTGTAGTCGACCGCCTCGGAGTTGATCCGCGTGTATTTACGCGGCCGGACGCGATCTGCGCCACGCCGCCCTCGACGCGGTGCGTCGCTTCCGTTTTCTCTTGCTCGGGCCATATGCGGCCCGCAATCCTACAGATGTGAGGGTCGCCGGCCGGCGACCCTCGAAGGCTCGCTAGAAAGGAATGTCGTCGTCCCCGCCGCCCTCACTCGCTCCTGCCGGAGCGGCGTCGTAGTCGGAGGTGTCGGTCGGGGTATCGCTCTGAGGGGTGAAGCCGTTGCCATTCCCGTTACCCCCGCCGCCCCCACCGTCGCGCGAGCCGAGGAACTGGACGGAGTTGGCGATGATCTGCACGGCCTGGCGTTTGCCGCTGCCGTCTTTGGCGTCCCACTCGCGCCAGTCGAGCCGCCCTTCGATCGCCACCGGCCGGCCTTTGGAGAGGTAGTTGGCGCAGTTGTCGCCCTGGGCGCCGAAGACGACTACGTTGAAGTAGTTGGGCTTGTCGACCCATTCGCCGGTCGTGCCGTCTTTGCGGCGGCTGTTGACCGCCACTCGCAGCTCGCAGACCGTCGTGCCTCCCCCGGTGCTGCGCAGTTCAGGGTCCTTGGTCAGGTTCCCGGTGATGACCACCACGTTGATGTTCGAAGCCGCCACGGCTCTCACTCCTCAAGATCGTTTGTCGAGATACCAGTCTAAGAGCGCAAGCGGCGCAACTCTCCCCCTCGACCCCGGAATCTGGGCGAAAAGAAGCTAGGCGGCGGAGTCGTCTGCCTCGGCCTCAGCCGGGGCCTCGGCGATCTCCGGCTCGGCGGCCACCTCGGGCTCAGGTGCCTCCGCGACGGGCTCCGCCTCGGCGGGCTCGGCAACCGCAGTGGGGGCGGCTGGAGCTGGTGCCTCCTCGGCCTCGACTCCCTCGACCGGTGCGGGCGGAGCCTCAGGGGGACGCTCGCGCGATGCACCCGGACCGGGTGCACTGGACGCCGGCGGAGCCATCACCGGCGTGTCGGCGTCGACTTTGAAGACGCGGAAGCGCAGGACTCCGTCGGCGATCTTGAGGTTGTGGTCGAGCTGCTCGAGCAGCGCCGCCGGCGCCTCGAAGCGGAACCAGCGGTAGTCGGCCTCGTTGCGCTGGGCGATCTCGTAGGCCAGCTTGCGCAGACCCCAGACGTTCTCGTGCTTCAGCGTCCCCGTACCCTCGATCTGGCCCTTGACCTCGTTGGCGACAGCGTCGCGCGCCGCGGCGTCCTGCCCCGGGTCAAGCATCAGAACTAACTCGTATTCACGCGTTGCCGCCAAAACGGCGACGCACTATAGCCAGCCCGCTAGTGCGGAGCGAACTCCATAGAGCCGTCACCGGGCGGTTCCGGCGTTGGTGGAGGGGGTTCGGGTGTCGCCGGAGGGATCGACGGCGGTTCTGGTGTGGAGGCAGGGATGGCAGGGACGATGGCTTCGGCGGGCGGGTGGCGGGGAGTGGGGGTGCCCGTCCGGGGCTGGGTTTTTCGCCTCGGACTTTGCGGCCGTCCGAGGTTGGGCGTGGGGCGAAAAACGGGACGCCGCCCCTCCCGGGCACCCCCACTCCCCGCCACCCGCCCGAGATGCGTCCGCCTCGGACGGTCCGTCGGCTCAACCGGCTGCGCCGGCATGCGCGGTAGGCCCACGTCCGCCGGCAAGGGCTCGGGTGGGGGTGGCTTTAGCAGCTGGGGGGCGAGCTGCAAGGCAACGAAGCCGGTGAGTAAGACGGCAGCTCCTTTGGCTGCCAGCTGCCAGCGAACGCGGAGTCCCATACGGCTCTAAGGCCACAGAGACCTAGATTCGCCCCCCTACGCCACCGCCTCGCGCAGCTCGTCGATGTCCTTCAGCTGCTCGTCCACCCAATCCCCCGGATTGCGCGAGTAGATGATCTCCTTTAGGTGCTGGGCCCGCACCCGCCGCTCCTCGGGCTCCATGGTCAGCGCCCGGTAGATCGCGTCGGCCTGCTCTTGGATGTCGAAGGGGTTGACCGAGAGCACGCAGTCGGCCAGCTCCTCGTGCGAGCCGGTGTTCTCGGAAAGCATCAGCACGCCGTCGCGGGTGTTGACCGCCGGCGCCTCCTTGGCGACGAGGTTCATCCCGTCGAAGATCGAGTTGACCATCAGCAGGTCGAAGTGCTTGTAGCGGGCCACGGCCTCGGGGAAGTTCTCGTAGATGTTGAGGTTGATCGGCATCCAGTCGGTGGTGCCGTGGCGATGGTTGACGACGGCGACCAGCGCCTCGATTTTCTCCAGGTACTCGGCGTACTCGGGCACGTCCTGGCGCGAGGGCTGCAGGTGGGCGATGAAGGTGACTTTCTCGAGGAACTCCGGGTGCTGAGTGAGGAAGGTGTCGAAGGCGGTGAAGCCGCGCAGCACGTTCTTGGAGAGGTCGGCCCGGTCGACGCGGATGATCAGGTGCTCGCGGCGGCGCTCCAGCACTTCGCGCTCGTACTGGGCGACCTCGGCCGACTCGGCGGCCCGTCGCAACCGCTCGGCGTCGATCGAGAGCGGATAAGCGCGGGCCCGGGTCTCACCACCCGCGTGCCGCACCAGGCAGCGGTCGTAGTCGACTTCGACCTCGAGCAGCTCGTCGCAGCAGCGGATGAAGTTGATGCAGTAGGCGTGGGTGTGGAAGCCGATGATGTCGTTGGCGAGCATTCCGCGGAAGATCGCCTCGCGGATCCGCCCGGGCAGGATCCGCCAGCTGTCGGGCTGCGACCAAGGGATGTGGACGAAGTGGTGCAGGAAGGCGTCGGGGCGCTCGGCGCGGATCATTCCCGGGGCCGTGTAGAGGTGGTAGTCGTGGAGCATCACCAGCGGCCGCTCGCGCTCCGCGATCTGGCCGAGGACAGCGGCGGCGATGTCGCGGTTGACGGCCTGGTAGCCGAAGTCCCAGGCGTCGAGCTCCTGCCGCCGGATGTCGGGGGCGTTGGAGAGATCCCACAGGTAGTGCTGGATGAACCAGAGGATCGGGTTGGCGATCACGTTGTAGAAGCCGTCGTAGGCGTCGGGGTCGCTGCCGACCAGCAGCACCCGGTACTCGATGCCGTCGATCGAGAGCTCCACCGGGCCGCCGCGCTCCTCGGAGACGAGAACGTCCTCGGCGGTCATCGCCGAGGCGATCCAGAGCGCCTCGCGGTGGGAGACGAGCCCCGATAGCGCCGTCACCAAGCCGCCACCGCCGCGCTGCACGGTGCGCTCGCCATCCTCGTCGCGCTCGAACTGAGCCGGCCCGCGGTTGGAGACGATGATCAGCGGATCGGGCATCGGCCTTCAGCCTACCCGGGACGTGCCGTCACTTAGGCGTCCAGGTGCCTAAGTG
>JBAREU010000120.1:0-14031 GCA_049796515.1 Solirubrobacterales bacterium | reverse complement strand
GGGCGGCAAAAAGGGACTGATCGTCAACAGCACCGATCTCTGCATCGCAAAGCGCCGGGCAAACGTCCGCCTCGATGCCCACAGCGGCAAGCGGATCACGATCAAGCCGGTGGTCAAGGCGAGCTGCGAGCGCAAGTCGGGCAAACGCCGCTGACACGGCGGTACTTCGACTTAACTCGAGTTCTACTTGAACTTAACTCAAAATCTCTTGAGTTAACTATCTGAACGCGCTTCGCTTGGAGGACCCTCTTAAGGGGGCCAATCAACCATAGGAGCGGATCATGACTCGCAACCTCAAGACCCTAGCACTCGCTCTGGTAGCGGTTCTCGCGTTGAGTGCGCTGGCTGTATCTGTGGCCTCGGCCCAACAGGGCAAATTCACATCAGATGGACCAGCAACAATAACAGGAGAAGAGACTGCAGGATCTCCATTGCTCGCTAACTCAATTACAGGTTCTCTCGGCAGCGTCACCTGCGATGGCAGCAAATTTACAGGACATGCCGTGCTGACGCACGCGCAGACAACAGAAGGGAAAAAACACGAATTTCTCGTAAGCGGCGCCACCACAGCGACAATCACTCCTCACTTCACGACACATTGCACAGCCCACCTTCCAATCCTCGGTACACGACCAGCGACAGTGACAGTTAACGGTTGTGACTTAGTGTTCCACCTCGGCCAGACAACAGGGGGCGCAAGCACATTCGGTCTCACGGTTGACGTGGTCTGCCCCCCAAACAAAAAAATGGAAGTGCACATCTATAAAACCGGATCGGTGACCCACCCCGACGCTGACGCGATCTGCACAATCAAAATTGGCGAAGAAAACAACCAGGGCATCGCTGGAGTCCACCAAACCAGCACATCCAACCCCGCCGATGATCTGCATATCATCGGACCGGCCCTAGACATCCACACAGAAACGAGTGGCACTCTGTGTGGAACCAGCACAAGCGAAACCGCCGACCTTGATGTCGACGTGACAGGCAAGGGTCATAATGGGGGAGGCGCACTCACAGGTGTGACAAACACGGATTAGGCAATCGGTCAGCCACGATCAATCAGTGGACTGCTACATCTACCGGATGCCTCAGGATGATCTGCCACCACCGCGTCGCCGAGCCGAAGGGCGAGGCGAGCGGCGGTGGTGTGATAGTTCGCAACCTCAAGCAGCCGGACTACTCGCCGCCGCTGGCGTCAGCATTGGTGAAGGTGGCGATCTCGTCGGCGAGGCGCTGTGGCTGATCGACCGGGACGAAGGTCCGCGAATCGGGGATCTCGACGATGCGGGCGTTGGGAACTTCGTCGGCGAATCGCTGTGCGTATTTGAGCGGGAAGATCCGGTCGCGCGGTGCCCAGGTGAGCAGGATCGGCAGATCCGAGTTGCGCAGCTTCTCGATTGCCTCCAGGGTGTAGCGCTTGTTCATCCCGATCGTCACCTTTTTGACGTCGCGTTTGACGTCTCGGTCGTGCAGGCCCGGCTCCATCCAGGAAGCGATCAGCTCGGGGGGGAGTGGCTCTCTGGTGAAGGGTCGGAAAGCCGCTCGGGCGATCGCCCCTATCCGGAACGGAGCAGCGATGACGGACATCCCGCCGGGCAGCTTGGCGAGCGGCGGCATCAGCTTGAACGGCCCCGGGGGAAAGTTGTCGTGGGTGTCGCAGTTGGTGAGGACGAGGCGGCCGATTCGCTCGGGATGGCGGGTTACGAGGACCTGCGACATCGCCCCGCCGGAGTCGTTGCCGACGATCGTCACGTCGTTCAGGTCGAGCTTCTCGAGGAAGGCGGCGATCGTCGCCGCGATCCCGTAGGGCGTCAAGTCCGCATCGGGCTTCATCGCAGTCTGCTGCGAGCCGATCGGCCAGTCGGGAGCGATGCAGCGGCAGCGGCCGGAGAGGCTGTCGACGACGCCGTCCCAGAGGCGGCCGTCGACGAGGTAGCCGTGGACGAAGACGACCGGTTTGCCCTCGCCGGCCTCGCGGTAGCGGATTGTTCCGGCGGGTAGGTCGATCTCACGGCGCTGCTCTGACTGGCTCATCGCATCCTCCTCGGGACGTTGTCTTCGGCCGACGGAAGCGGTAAGATACATACAGACAGTATGAATGTCAAACGAACCCAGGCGGAGCGCTCGCAGGCAACCCGGGACGCCCTGATCGAGGCGGCGCGGGCGCTCTTCGCTGAGCGCGGCTACGCCGGCGTCGGCACCGAGGAGATCGTTCGCTCGGCCGGCGTCACCCGCGGCGCCCTCTACCACCATTTCGACGGCAAGCGCGACCTGTTCGAGGCGGTCTACGCGCGAGTCGAGGCCGAGCTCGCACAGCGAATCGCCGAGGGGGCGCTGAGCGCCGGTACGACGGATCCCCTACTCGCAATGCGAGCTGGCGCTGAGATGTTCTTGCAGGCCTGCACTGAGCCCGAGGCGCAGCGAATCGTCCTGCTCGACGGGCCCTCGGTGCTCGGCTGGGATCGCTGGCGGGAGATCGCTGCCGAGCACGGCCTCGGCCTGATCGAAGCGACCCTGCAGACCGCGATCGACGCCGGCGCGATCCCCGAGCAGCCGGTGCGCCCGCTCGCCCATGTGCTGATGGGCGCCCTCGACGAGGCGGCGATGCTGATCGCCCGCGCCGAGGATCCCGCGCAGACGCGGGCGGAAGTCGGCCGCACGCTCGACTCGCTTCTCGCTGGGCTCAGCGCGGGGTAGTCGGGTCGCCGAGCGCCGAGGTGTCGCTGGATTTCTGCTGCTGGGGGGCCTCAGTGACCGCCGGCTCAAGAAGATCGTCGTGCGAAACCCGGCGGGACTCCTTCTGCGCGTACATGCGCACGTCGGCGAGCTGCAGCGCCGCGGAAGGTTCACTCTCCTCCTCTGGCACCCGCACCGCCCCCCACGACGCGCCCACTTCGAACCCGGGTCCGGTCGCCGTCAGTGCCTGCACCGTCTCGTGGGTCATCGCATCGAAGCGCTCGGGCGGACAGGTGAGCAGCACGCAGAACTCGTCGCCGCCGATCCGGTACGCCATCCCGTCGTCGCCGAGCGCCTCCTGCAATTCTCCCCCGATTCGTGCCAGCAGCTCGTCGCCGGCCGGGTGGCCGAAGGTGTCGTTGTAGTGCTTGAAGCCGTTGAGGTCGAGCAATAGCAGCATGACCGGGCCCTTCTCACTCGTCTGGGCGAAACGGATGGGCATATCCACCTGCATCCGACCGCGGTTGCCGAGGCCGGTCAGCTGATCGGTGCGGACCTGCTCCAGCAACGTCTTGTTCTCTCGGTCGCTCATCGCCAGCCGCACGATCACGGCGGTCATCGTCGCCGCCCAGAGGACCGTCGAGAGGCCGCTGGTCGCGCTGAAGTACTGCATCGCGAAAAGGCCGATCATCACCCCGGCGAAGACTGCCGGTACGACGATCTCACGGCGCCGGTTGCCCTCGCTGGGTGAGGTGATCTCGGCGGCTTCGGCGGGCTGCCAGACGGCTGCGCCGAGGCAGACCGCGGCGATCAGGTAGATCGGGTCGATCCAGTTGCCGTTCGGAAGCGCTTCGTCGGTCACCTGCAGGGTGAAGGCGATGTCGGCGACCACCAGCGCCGCCAGGCCCGCCAGCAGCAGCGACCAGGTGCGGCCGGGGCGCCAGCCCGTGAGGGCGATCACCCCGACGACCATGGCCAGCATCGCGATGTCGCCTAGCGGGTAGGCCAGGGTGGTGGCGACTTCGATCGCGCTGCCTTCTGCCTTCTCGGCGACGAAATCGAAGACGAAGGCCGCACCGAGGGCGGCGGTGCCGAGGGCCGCGATCGCTCCGTCCATCCACAGCCGCCAGTTGATCTCGTGGGCGCGCGCGCGAACCAGCATCGCCAACCCCACGTAGGCGAGCGGGTAGAAGGCGAGGTAGCCGACGTCGGCCAGCGAGGGGTAGGGCGCGTCCGCGTTGCCTTCGATGGACGCCGCCCAGTAGACCTCGGCCGACCCCCAGGCGAGAATCGCAACGCCAAGCAGGATCCACGCTCGCCGCTCCGGTCCGAACGCCGATGCCCGCACCAGGCAGGCGACCCCGGCGCCTAGCACCACGGCGTCGTAGACGATGCTGCCGATCGCGAAGTTGAGGCTGCTGCCCACGCCGAGCCAGTAGTGGAGGGCGACGAGCAGGGTGCCGCCGAGGAGCAGGATCGCCAGCGCCCCTCGGAGTACGCGGGCGATCGTGCTGTCTTCGCCGGTCGGTCGCCTCGTCGTCATGGATCAGCTATCGGCAGACACAAGCCGTTTCCCAACCCCCGCAAGATGCTCTTGCGCACTTCTCTAGACTTGGGAGCGATGAAGGCAGGAATTCACCCCGAGTACAAGCTCGCCAACGTGCACTGCTCGTGCGGCAACCAGTTCTACACCCGGGCCACGGTGGAGGACCTGCACGTCGAGCTCTGCTCGGAGTGCCACCCGTTCTACACCGGCAAGCAGAAGCTCGTCGATACGGGCGGCCGGGTCGAGCGGTTCCAGCGGCGCGCCGCGAAGCACGCCAAGGCCGGGAAGTAGAGCGTGAGCCCGGAGGTGGGCTCCCAGCAGGCCGAAGCCGTGTCCTCAAACGGGGCCGACCCGCTTCGCATGCCCGACGGCGCCCTCGTCGCCAAGCGCGACGCCCCGATTGGGGGGCAGGCGGTGCTCGAGGGAGTGATGATGCGCGGCGTCTCGACCTGGGCGGTTGCAGTGCGCAACCCCGAGGGGGAGATCGAGCTCAGCTCTGAGCGACTGGTGCCGTGGGCGAAGCGGCATCGGCTGTGGCGGGTGCCGGTGCTGCGCGGCGTCGTCGCCCTCGGCGAGTCGCTGAAGATCGGCTTCCGCGCCCTGGCGATATCCGCCAACGCGCAGATGGAGGCGGACGATGAGGGCGAGAAGGAGGAGATCGGCGGCTGGGTCTGGGGAGTGACGATCGCCCTCTCGCTGGCGCTCTCGGTCGGCCTTTTCTTCGTCGTCCCAGTCGGTCTCACCAGCCTGATCAAGGACCAGCTCGGCAACGCCTTCCTCTTCTGGCTGGTCGAGGGGATCCTGCGGACGGCGATCTTCATCGGCTACATCGTCGCGATCAGTCGCCTACCCGACCTGCGCCGGGTCTTCGAGTACCACGGCGCCGAGCACAAGACGATCTCCTGCTACGAGGCCGAAGACGAACTGGTGCCGTCGCGAGCCAAGCTCTACTCGCGCCTGCACCCGCGCTGCGGGACCAGCTTCCTGCTGATCGTGATGGTGCTGGCGATCTTCGTCTTCGCCCCGATCGGGTTGCCCGCCTGGTACTGGCTGCTCGCCTCGCGCATCCTCGGCATCCCGCTGATCGCCGGCCTCTCCTACGAGGTGATCAAATGGGCCGGCAAGAACCGGCGCAAGCGCTGGGTGCGGGGGCTGATGTGGCCGGGCCTGATGCTGCAGAACCTGACCACCCGCGAGCCCGACGAAGAGCAGCTCGCGGTGGCGATCGTCGCGCTGGAGAAGGTGCTGGCGGAGGAGCAGCCCGCCAAGGAGGGCGAGTCGCCGATCGAGATCGTCGCCTAGCGCGCCGTAAGGTTGGGGCATGATCGACGCGCTTGCCGAGCAGATCGAGAGCCGCTTCGCCGAGCTGGAGAAGGAGATGTCGGATCCGGAGGTGATCTCGGATCGGACGCGGTATGCCGAGGTTGGGCGGGAATACCGTGAATTGCAGCCGGCGCATGAGCTGGTGCGGGAGTACCGGACGCTGAGCGACGACCTGGAGGGAGCGCGGGAGCTGCTCGAGGACGACGAAGATGCCGAGCTGCGCAAAGTGGTCGAGGATGCGCCCGCGCGGCTCGGGGAGCTGGAGGAGGAGATCCGGCTCGCCATGGTCGAGCGCGATCCCAACGACGCTAAGAACGTGCTGGTCGAGATCCGCGCCGGGACCGGCGGCGACGAGGCGGCGCTTTTCGCCGGCGACCTCTACAAGATGCTGACCCGCTACGCCGAGGAGCGCGGCTTCGCCACCGAGGCCCTCTCTCAATCGGCGGCCGAGATGGGTGGCTTCAAGGAGGTCACCTTCGCGGTCAAGGGCGAGGGCGCCTACTCGGTCTTCAAGTACGAGGGCGGCACCCACCGGGTGCAGCGCGTGCCGGAGACCGAGTCCCAGGGACGGATCCACACCTCAACCGCGACCGTGGCGGTGCTGCCGGAGGCGGAGGAGGTCGAGGTCGAAATCGACCAGAACGACCTGCAGATCGACGTCTACCGCTCCTCGGGGCCGGGCGGCCAATCGGTCAACACGACCGACTCGGCGGTGCGGATCACCCACAAGCCGAGCGGGATCGTCGTCTCAATGCAGGACGAGAAGTCACAGCTGCAGAACCGCGAGAAGGCGATGCGGGTGCTGCGCGCGCGGTTGTATGAGCGCGAGCTGGCCGAGCAGCAGGCGAAGGTGGCGGCCGAGCGCAAGGCGCAGGTCGGCAGCGGCGAGCGCTCCGAGAAGGTCCGCACCTACAACTTCCCCCAGGGCCGCGTCACCGACCACCGGATCAAGCTGACCTCGCACAACATCGACGGCGTGCTGGCGGGCGGCCTGGGTGAATTCACCGAGGCGCTGGCGGCGGAGGAGAAAAGGCAGCGCCTAGAGGCTGCCGCCTCGACGGCCTGAGCGTGGCTGCCGCCTCGACCGCCGGCACCGTCCGTGACGCTCTCGGTGGCGCGGTGGACGCCCTCACCGCAGTCGGGGTCGAATCACCCCGCCTCGACGCCGAATTGCTACTAGCCGAGGCGACGGGGTGGGAGCGGGCACGGCTGGTTGCGGAGCCCGAGGCTGGGGTGCCGGCGGACGCGGGGCGGCGCTTCGGTGAGATGGTGCGGCGGCGACTGCGGCGCGAGCCGGTCGCCTACATCCTTGGCCGCAGAGGCTTCCGCTCGATCGAGCTGGCGGTCGATCGTCGGGTGCTGATCCCGCGACCCGAGACCGAGCTCCTGGTCGAACTGGCACTGGAGCTTCACCCGCGGCGGGTGCTCGACCTGGGCACCGGCTCGGGCGCGGTCTCGCTGGCGATCGCCGACGAGCTACCGAGTTGCGCAGTGGTCGCCACCGATACCTCCGCGGCGGCGCTCGAAGTCGCCCGCGCTAACGCCGAACGGCTCGGCCTTGCGGAGCGGGTCGAGCTGGTCGAGGCGATGCTGCCGGCCGAGTCGGGCGAGCTCGACCTGATCGTCGCCAACCTGCCCTATGTCGCCGAGGCAGACTGGGGGGAGTTGGAGCCGGAGGTGACCCAGTGGGAGCCGCGCGAGGCGCTGCTCGCAGGTCCAGACGGTCTCGATGTCCTGCGCGCGGCGATCCCGGCGGCGGCGGATCTGGCGCCCGCGGCAGCCTTCGAGGTCGGCGCGGGGCAGGCCCCCACGGTCAGCGAGCTGCTCTTCGAGGCCGGCTTCGCCCGGGTCGAGACCCGTCCCGACCTGGCTGGAATCCCGCGCGTCGTCTGGGGGCGGCGGTGAGCGAAGTCATTTCGATCGAGCGCGATGGCGGCCGTGCCGCAAGGGCCGTTTTGGAGCGGACGGTCGCCGCCGGGGGTGTCGCCGTCTTTCCGGCCGACGGTCTCTACGGCCTCGCCTGCGACCCGCTCGACGCGGCGGCGATCGAGCGCATCCACCGGATCAAGGGTCGCGACGACGGTAAGCCCTCGGCGGTCATGTACTTCTCGCCGCTGGCGATGCGCGAGCTGGTCGAGGGGTTCGGGCCGCGCACCCGCGAGGCGGTTGGCGTCCTGCTGCCCGGTCCGACGACGCTGGTCGTCGCCAACCCCCAGCGCCGCTATCCGCTCGCCTGCCGCGAAGATCCCGAACGGCTCGGCATCCGTTTGATCGGCGGCCCGCTCGCCGGTGCGATGTGCCCGCTCTTCCAAACCTCGGCCAACCTCAGCGGCGAGTCGGCTCCGGGCAGCTTCGACGGGGTGCCCGCCGAGATCGTCGCCGCGGTCGATCTGGCGATCGATGGAGGCGAGCTGACGGGCAAGCCGTCGACCGTGGTCGATCTGAACAGCTACGACGAGGACGGCACCTGGACCGTGCTCCGCGAAGGCGCCCTTCCGGCCGAGGAAGTCGAGCGTTCACTGGCCGCCGAATGAAGCATTTGGTGGCCTAGTGACCCCCAAACCCTTCCAGATCCGAGGCGGGTATCAGCAGTGCTGGGGGCCGTCGCGGTAGGGGAGGCGGATGATGCGGGTCGAGCGGTTGTTGCCCTCGTGCTCCTCGTAGAGCAGGTTTTCCGGGTCGACCCTCATCACGAAGGCAAAGCAGCCGCGCAGGCCGCTGACGTTGACCCACTGGCGATCGTATTCGGAGGGGTAGATGTCCGACCAACCGACCGAGGTGCCGAGCCTGACCCGCTTGCGGCTCGGGTCCTGGCTGCAGGCTGGGTAGACACGGCCGGACGGCGAGCGCCGCATCGCCCGCGTGCGCTCGAGGTCGCGGAAGCAATAGAAGACCTTCGGTCCCTTGCGCACCCGTTGCAGCGGCTGCCGCCCCTCATCTAGCGACCAGATCTCCATGCTGAGCGGGTTCTCGACCTTCCAGTAGGAGCCACCCCACTCGTAGCCGACGCTGTAGAAGTGGAGCCTGGCCTCGGCGCGGAAGACCTCGATGCCGCCGCCGACCCGGTAGATCGCTTGGTTGGCGCGCATCCAGTTGCGCTTGTAGCGGCGCCCCCGCAGCTCCATCGGCCCGCGCCCGCGCGAACGGATGTCGTTGCCGGCGTGCAGCAGGGTGCCGCCGCCGTAGCCGTAGCGGCCGCCGCCGTGCTCTACATATAGGTCCGCAGCGGGACCGACGCGCAGGTCGGGGCAGAGCAGCTCACCCGAACCGGGGCCCATGCAGGGGTTCTCGACGGCAGCCGAAGCGGTCGCGGGGAGGACGAAGGCCACGCAGGCCACAGCCATCGCCAGCGGGAGGAGCCTCTTCACGCCGCCAGGCTACCCGGAGGCGAGCGCGTCAAGCACGTAGGCGTCGAGCGGTTCCCGGCGTCCCTTGACTTCGATCGCCCCGAGCGAGCGCGTCGTGGCGCCGGGCAGGGCGCGGAGCGTTGCTGCGCCGATCGCCACCTCGCCCACGGGGGCTGCCGACTCCAACCGCGCGGCCGAGTTGACTGCGTCGCCGATCACCGTATAGCTGCGACCGCCTTCGGCGCCGAGGATCCCGACGAGCGCCTCGCCGCTGTTGACACCGACGCGGAAGCGCGGCCAGCCGGGGTTCTCGGCGGCCACGGCCGCCGTGGTGTCGCGGATCGCCAGGGCCGCGGCAGCGGCGCGTACCGCGTGGTCGGGCTGGTCGCCACGGGCGTTGAAGGTGGCCATCAGGGCGTCTCCCATCAGCCGCTCCACGTCGCCGCCGTGCTCGAGGACGATCGGCGGGATCGCCCGCTCGAAATAGGCGTTGAGCATCTCCGAGACCTCGGCTGGGTCACGGCCCTCGGAGAAGGCCGTGAAGCCGGCCAGGTCGGCGAAGACGACGCTCACCTCGCGCTTGCCGCGGGCGGTCTCCTCCATATAGAGGGCGCTGAAGCGCTCCTCGCGCCACTCGCGGCGGGCCGTCACCGCGACCAGCCCGAAGGCGATCAGCATCAGCGCGTGCCACTCCCACCAGCTCGTGTGCCAGTTGCGCGAGAGAGCGGTCTGCAGCGTCGCCTCGCCGAGTAGGACGAAGGCGATGGCGACTGCCAGCGGCAGGCCCGGCGGGTCGCCGGCGCCGAGGGTTGAGTATCGAACGGAGGCGATCAAGTAGAGGGCGGCGGCGGCGAGGGCCGGGACCACGAGCCACCCGCTGGATCGCTCGATCTCGGTCGGCTCGTCGAGCGGCCCGATCCCGATCAGCGTCGCCGCGGCCCAGGCGGCCATTGCGGCGAGGAGGAGCCCGGCGCCTGTGCGACGGTGGGCGGCAAGGGTGCGGTAGCGCGCGGAGAGCCGGTCGGAGGCCGAGAGGGCGGCGATCGCCGAGGCGAGGACGAGGCCGACGGGGACCGCGATCACGAAGCCGAGGCTGGAGTCGTCGAGCAGCACACCGGGCGTCGCCAGGGCGTGCAGGCCGAGGAAGCCGGCGCAGCATAGGAAGGTCAACGAGACCAGCCCGAGGCGCAGATCGCCGCGGCGCTCCGCCGCCTCGCCGGTGGCGTAGGCGAGCGCGGCGGTGATCGCGCCAGCCGCCAGGACCAGCCAGAAGTGGGCGGGGTGGTCCTCCCAGGCGACATCGAGCTCCGGACCGGACAGGAGGAGCACGAATCCGGCCGCCGGCAACCCGACCGCGGCCGCGACGATGATCGTCGAGCGGCTCACAGGTGAAGGCTAGCCTGACCCGTTGGTATCGTCACTCACACCGTGACGGAGCTGCCCGAGAACATCCAAGCCGCACCCCTGACCGAGGTCGATCCCCAGATCGCCGCGGTGCTCGAGGCCGAGCTGCGGCGCCAGCAGGGCACGTTGGAGATGATCGCCTCGGAGAACTTCGTACCGCAGGCCGTGCTGGAAGCGGTCGGTTCGGTACTGACCAACAAGTACGCCGAGAACTACCCCGGCAACCGTTACTACGGCGGTTGCGAGGAGGTCGACGTCGCCGAGCAGTTGGCGATTGACCGAGCCAAGGAGCTGTTCGGCGCCGAGCACGCCAACGTCCAGGCGCACGCCGGCGCCCAGGCCAACAACGCCGCTTACATGGCGCTGCTCGAGCCCGGCGACACGATCATGGGGCTGGCACTCGACCACGGTGGCCACCTCACCCACGGGATGAAGCTGAACGTCTCCGGCAAGCTCTACGAGATCGTCGCCTACCACGTCCGCCGCGAGGATCTGCGGGTCGACATGGAGGAGGTCGAGCGGCTCGCCAACGAGCACCGGCCGAAGTTGATCGTCGCCGGCTGGTCGGCCTACTCGCGGCAGCTCGATTTCGCCGCCTTCCGCTCGATCGCCGACTCGGTCGGCGCCAAGCTGATGGTCGACATGGCGCACTTCGCCGGGCTCGTCGCCGCCGGCGAGCACCCCAATCCGGTGCCGCACGCCGACGTCGTCACGACGACGATCCACAAGACCCTGTGTGGGCCGCGCAGCGGCATGATCCTCTGCACGGAGGAGCACGCCAAAGCGATCGACAAAGCGATCTTCCCCGGCCAGCAGGGTGGGCCGCTGATGCACACGATTGCCGCCAAGGCCGTGGCGCTGCGGATCGCCGCCAGCGAGCCGTTCCGCGCCCGTCAGCGCCAGACGATCGCCAACGCGCAGGCGTTCGCCGCGGGTCTCGAAGCGAACGGCGTCCCGGTCCTCACCGGTGGCACCGACGTGCACTTGGTTCTCGTCGACCTGACCCCCACGGGTCTCGACGGCAAGACCGCCGAGACGCGCCTGGAGGAGGTGGGGATCACCGTCAACCGCAACGCGATCCCCTTCGACGAGCGCCCGCCGATGAACCCCTCCGGCCTGCGGATCGGCACCCCGGCACTGACCACCCGTGGCCTGGTCGAGGACGACATGAGCGAGATCGCCGCCGTGATCGCCACCGCTCTCGGCGAGGACTTCGAGGCCGAGAAGGAGTCACTGGCCGAACGCACCCGGACGCTGATGGGGTGTTACCCGCTCTACCCCGAGCTTGCCGCGGCAACTGTCTGAGCGTCTGAACATTTGGGTCGACATGAGCGCTCCGGCGCATGTGCTGGTCCTGCGCCCGATCATCGAGCGGCTGCGCGAGCAGGGGCACGCTGTGGAGGTCACCTCGCGCGACTACGCGCAGACGCAGGCGCTGCTCGACCTTCACGGGATGGCGCACACGCCGATCGGCAAACACGGCGGCGCCTCGCGACTGCGCAAGGCGCAGCGCCTGGGCGCTCGCACGATGGCGATGATCGGCTTCGGTCGCGGCCGCTCATTCGACCTCGCCCTCGCCCACGGCTCCAACGACCTGGCGATCGCGGCGCGGGCGCTCGGCGTCCCCGAGGCCAACATGCACGACTACGAGTACGCGGTCACCCAGCACCGGATCGGCTGCCGGCTGGCCAAGCGGGTGATGTTCCCGGACTCGGTGCCGGCGGAGCGGCTGCGTCGCTTCGGCGTCGGACCGGAGAAGCTCTTTCCCTATCCAGGGCTAAAGGAGGAGTACTACCTTTACGACTTCGAGCCCGATCCCGAGGCGCTGGCGCGGCTCTCGGTCGACACCGCGCGCGTGGTCGTCGTCGTCCGCCCGCCGCCGGACGTCTCGCTCTACCACCGCAAGTCGAACCCGCTCTTCCCCAAAGTCCTGCAGCGGCTGGGCAGCGACGAGGGCGTGCACGCGGTCGTCTTGCCCCGCACCCAGGCGCAGCGCGAGCTGGTCGAGAGCCTGGCACTGCCCTCGCTGATCCTGCCGCCCGGCGCGGTCGAGGCGCAGAGCCTGGTCGCCCTCGCCGACCTCGTCGTCTCCGCCGGCGGGACGATGAATCGCGAGGCGGCGGCGCTCGGCACCCCCGTCTACACGACTTACGGCGGCCGCCTCGGCGGCGTCGACGAAGCGCTGATCAGGTCGGGCCGGCTGCGGCCGCTGACCGACCCGCGCGCGATCGAGCTCGAGAAGCGCACCGCGGAGGCGACTCCGACCAGGCGAGACCCTAGTCTGCTCGTCGAGACGATCCTAGGTACCGTCGGAGCCGACTATCCAGCGGCGAGTCACATCTCGAGTTGACCCCCTCGCTCTGCCCGCCGATGTCGAGGCGGAGCTGGAGCACTTCATCGCGCTCGCGGGCGACGGCGAGTCGCGGCCGGTGGACACCGTCCTGCGCGGCCTCGACGTTCTGATCTCGGGGACGATCCTGCTCGTCCTCGCGCCGCTGTTGGCGCTGACGGCCCTTGCCATCGTGCTCACCTCCGGCCGGCCGCTCTTCTACCACGGGGCCCGTGTCGGGCGGTGCGGCCAGCTCTTCCGCATGTACAAGTTCCGCACGCTGAAGCCCGACGCCGAGGATCGGCTGGGCCCGTACCTAGGGGAGGAGCTCTCGCGCCGCACGGAGCTGGAGGTGACGCGGATCGGACGGGTCCTGCGCAAGGTCCACCTCGACGAGGTGCCACAGCTGTGGAACGTGCTGCAGGGGGACATGGCGGTGGTCGGACCGCGGCCGATCCGGCCGGCCTTCTTCACCGAGCTCTGCGAGGAGATCCCGCAGTACTGGCAGCGGCTCGTCGTCCGCCCCGGCGTCACCGGCTTCGCCCAAACGCGGATGACCAGGGAGGAGTCCTGGGCCGACAAGCTTGCTCACGACATGGAGTACATAGCGGACCGCTCCGTCTCCCTCTACGTCAGCGTCCTCCTCGCCACCGTGGTCAAGGTTCTGGGCCGAGGCCCCGCCGCACCCGGCTGAGAGACTGCCCGCCATGTGCGGGATCTGTGGAATGGCGGCGGCTGGAGGCGTGCCGGCGGACGTCGAGGCGGTGCGGCGGATGAACTCGCGGCTCACGCATCGTGGGCCTGACAGCGATGGGGTCTTCGTCGAGGGCGGGGTGGCGCTGGCGATGCGGCGCCTCTCGATCATCGACCTCGAGCATGGCGACCAGCCGATCGCCAACGAGGACGGCAGCGTCACCGTTGTCCAGAACGGCGAGATCTACAACTACCGCGAGCTGCGCGGCGAGCTGGAACGACGCGGGCATCGCTTTGCCACCGCATCGGACACCGAGGTTCTCGTCCACCTCTACGAGGAGCACGGCGAGGGCTTCGTCGAGCGGTTGCGGGGCATGTTCGCGCTCGCCGTCTGGGACGCGCGCGAGCGACGCCTGCTCCTCGCCCGCGACCGCTTCGGCATCAAGCCGCTCTTCTACCGCGATGTGGGGGGGACGCTCTCCTTCGCCTCGGAGCTGAAGGCGATGATCGAGCAGCCGGGTTTCTCGCGCGAGATCGACCCCCGCGCAGTCGCCGCCTACCTTGCCTTCAACTCGATTCCGGCGCCGCTGACGATCTTCGCCGAGGCGCGCAAGCTCCCCGCCGGCACGCTGGCGGTGTGGCGCGATGGCAAGCTGAGCCAGACCCGCTACGCGCGACCAGCGCCGGTCGAGGCCGCGCAGGCGAGGCGC
>JBAREU010000119.1:0-10444 GCA_049796515.1 Solirubrobacterales bacterium | reverse complement strand
GTGCTCACCGACGGCCTCGGCTGGGAGTGGGTGCTCTGGGTCAACGTGCCGGTCGCGCTGATCGCGCTCGCCCTCTCCCCCAGGCTGATCGCCGAGAGCCGCGCCGACTCGCAGACCCGCGCCTTCGACGTCGCCGGTGCGGTCACCGTCACCGCAGCGCTCTCGATCCTCGTCTACGCCATCGTCGACGCTAACGACGCCGGCTGGGACTCGACCCAGACGATCTCCCTGCTCGCTCTGGCGGCGGCCCTGCTCGCCTCCTTCGTCGCGATCGAGCTGCGCTCGGCGAAGCCGCTGGTGCCGTTCTCGATCTTCCGCCTGCGGACGCTGACCGGGGCCAACGTCGTCGGCCTGCTGGTCGGCGCCTCGCTCTTCTCGATGTTCTTCTTCATCTCCCTTTATATGCAGCAGGTGCTCGGCTACAGCGCGATCAAGGCGGGCCTCTCCTACCTGCCCCTAGCGCTGACGATCATCGCCTCGGCCGCGATCGCCTCCCAGCTCGTGACCAAGCTCGGCTACAAGCCGGTGCTCGCCGCCGGCCTGCTCTTCATCTTCGTCGGGCTCGCATGGTTCAGCCGGGTCTCGGTTGGCGGCGGCTTCACCACCGACATCCTCGGGCCGTCGCTGTTCGCCGCGGCGGGGCTCGGCTTCGCCTTCGTGACGACGACGATCGCCGCCGTCTCCGGCGTCGAAGAGAGCGAGGCGGGGCTGGCCAGCGGGCTGATCAACACCTCGCAGCAGATCGGTGGAGCCCTCGGGCTCGCCGTGCTCTCAACCGTCGCCACCTCGCGCACCGACGAGGTGCTCTCCGGCGGCGGCTCAAGCGTCGCGGACAGCCTGACCGAGGGCTTCCAGGCGGCCTTCCTCGGCGGCGCCGTAATCGCCGCGCTCGGCTTCGTGCTGACCCTCGTGCTGATCAGCAACCGCGACAGCCGCGCCCACGTCGAACTCGGCAAAGAGCAGGCGACCGAGGCCGCGTCCGCATAACCGACCGCTTCAGTAGGATTTAGGGTCGATGCTGTTCTCGACCAAAGCCGAGTATGGAGTGCGCCTGATGGTCGAGCTCGGGCGCCAGCCCGGCTCTTCCCCGGTCTCGCTCAGCGCCGTCGCCGAGGCGGAGCGGCTGCCGCTGTCCTACCTCGAGCACCTGGTCGCCAAGCTGCGCAACGCCGGCCTGGTCAGCTCGACCCGCGGCGCCCACGGCGGCTACCGGCTGGCCAAGCCGGCCGAGGCGATCACCCTCGACGAGGTGGTCGAGGCACTGGAAGGGCAGATCGCGCCGATGGAGTGCTTCCACGAGACTCCCGAGGGCAAGGTGCTCTGCTCGCACGAGAGCGACGGCGACCATGCCTGCGCGACGAAGCTGCTCTGGACCAGGGTCCAGGGCGGCGTCACCAAGGCGCTCGCCGGGACCACGCTGGCCGAGCTGGTCGAGTTCTCCGCCCGCGGCGCTGGCAGCGCCGCGAAGGCGCCAGTCGGCAGCGCCGCTTAAACCTGATCATCAACAGAGTCTCATCAACAGAATCACCACGAATGGAGTGACATTGGCTGAGCTGGAGATACGCAACCTGCACGTCAGCGCCGAGGGCAAGGAGATCCTCCGTGGCCTCGACCTCGACGTCGAGAAGGGCAAGGTGCACGCGCTGATGGGGCCGAACGGGTCGGGCAAGTCGACCCTGGCCAACGCGATCATGGGCCACCCGTCGCTCGAGGTGACCGAGGGCTCAATCGTCTTCAAGGGCGAGGACATGACCGAGGCCGATCCCGACGAGCGCTCGCGTGCCGGTCTCTTCATGGCTTTCCAGTATCCGGTCGCGATCCCCGGCGTCTCGGTAAGCAAGTACCTGCGGATGATCCTCAACGCCCGCCGCGAGGCGCGCGGCGAAGGTGAGATCAAGATCAAAGAGTTCGCCAAGGTTGCCCAGGAGGCGATGCAGCTGGCGAACATCCCCAAAGACTTCTCCAGCCGCTACCTCAACGATGGCTTCTCCGGTGGCGAGAAGAAGCGGATGGAGCTGCTCCAGCTTGCGCTGCTGCGGCCCGAGATCGCCGTCCTCGACGAGACCGACTCCGGGCTCGACATCGACGCGCTGCGGGTCGTCGCCGACGGGGTCAATACCTTCGCCGGCCCCGACATGGGCGTGCTGATCATCACCCACTACCAGCGCATCCTGCACATGGTCAAGCCCGACTCGGTCCACGTCATGTTCGAGGGCCGGATCGTCAAAGAGGGCGGCCCCGAGCTGGTCGAACAACTCGAGCAGAAGGGCTACGGCTGGATTCGCGAGGAGGTAGAGGCAGGCGTCGGCGCCTAGCCTCGTGAACATGGAGCCGGCGACGACCAGAGCCCCCGCGGCGACGTCGGCCTTCCCGATCGAGAAGGTCCGCGCCTCCTTCCCGGCGCTCGAGCGCGAGGTCCACGGCCGCCCGGTCGCCTACCTCGACAGCGGCGCCAGCGCACAGCGTGTGCTGGCCTCGATCCAGGCGGTCGACCGCTACGAGCGCGCCCACCACTCCAACGTCCACCGCGGCTCGCACACGCTCTCGGCAGAGGCGACCGCGGCCTACGAGGGAGCGCGGGCGACGGTCGCTGATCACATCGGAGCCGCCGACCGCCGCGAGGTGGTCTTCGTCCGCAACGCGACCGAGGCGATCAACCTCGTGGCGCGCGCCTGGGGCGACGCCAACGTCGGTGCCGGCGATCGCATCGTGCTCACCGAGATGGAGCACCACTCCAACATCGTCCCCTGGCAACAGCTCGCCGAGCGGGTCGGCGCGGAAATCGAGTGGGTGCCGGTCGGTGAGGACGGCCTGCTCGACATGAATGCCTACGCTGCCCTTTTGGAGCGTGGGCCGAAGCTCGTCGCAGTCGCCCATATCTCCAACGTGCTCGGGACCGAGAACCCGGTCGCCGAGATCGCCCGCATGGCGCACGACGCGGGGGCCCTGGTGCTCGCCGACGGCGCCCAGGCTGCGCCGAAGCTGCCGCTCGACGTCGCCGAGCTGGGCGTCGACTTCTACGCGCTGACCGGGCACAAGCTCTACGCGCCGACTGGGATTGGCGCACTCTGGACCAAGCTCGACCTGCTGCGTGCAATGCCGCCCTTCCTCGGCGGCGGCTCGATGATCCGCAAGGTGACGAAGGGCGGGACGTCCTACGCTGACCCGCCCGCCCGCTTCGAGGCGGGGACGCCGGCGATCGCGCAGGCGATCGGCATGGCCTCGGCGCTGCGCTGGCTCGGCGGGCTCGGCATGGAGGCCGTACGCGACCACGAGCACCAGATCGCCGACTACGCCCTGGAGCGCGTCGCCGAGATCCCAGGCCTACGTGTTTTCGGCCCGCCGCGGAGCGCCGATCGCGTCGGCCCGGTCTCCTTCGAGCTGGAGGGGGTCCACGCCCACGACGTCTCCGAGATCCTCGACCGCCACGGCGTCGCCGTCCGTGCCGGCCACCACTGCGCCCAGCCGCTGATGGACCGGCTCGGCGTCGCCGCCACTGCCCGGGCCAGCTTCGGCGTCTACACCACCCCGGAGGAGATCGACCGCCTGGTCGAGGGCCTCCATGACGCGCGCAAGGTCTTCGCCCTCTAAACGTCCCTGCCCTGCTCGAGGCGGGCGCGAACCTTGGTGTTGGCGCGCTGGATGAGCTTGCGGTAGGTCCGACTACTGATGCCCTCGCGGCGCTGAATCTCATCGGGGCTCATGCCTCTCAGGTGGCGTAGGCAGAAAACAAGACGGTCACGCTTGGGCAGCGAGCTCAGCGCATCCTGGAGCGCATCGATCGCCTCACGACTCGCCGCCTCCTCGTCGATGCTCCTCCCACCATCATTTACCGATTCGACTTTGCTCAGGTCGATCATCGGCAGCACACCTCGGTGGCGCCAGTCGTCGATCAGGCAGCGTCTGCTGGCGGTCTTGAGGTAGTTGACCATCTGCGGCGGGTCGAAGTCCCGCGCGATCGGATCGACCTCGTCGATGACTTCGACGACGGCTTCCCCGAAGAATTCCTCGGCTTCCTCCTCGCTGCACCCAGATGAGCGCAGGTTCTTCAGGCAACCGGCCCTGGCAGCCTCGTAGAGGTTGCCGAAGAAGCGGCTTGCCATCGGGTCGAGCCTCGCCATCCGCCGTCCTTTCCGCGGCCCTTCGCTAGCCTCGCATAGATGGACGAGCTGTACAGAGAGCAGATCCTCGAGCACTACAAGCGGCCGCACAACTTCGGCCGCCTGGAGAAGCCCGACCTCGAGTTCGAGGACACCAACCCGTTCTGCGGCGACGAGCAGCGCGTGACGATGCGGCTCGACGAGGCGGGGCGGGTGGCGGAGATCGCCTTCGAGGGGCAGGGCTGCGCGATCTCGACCGCAGCGACCTCGCTGCTTACCGATGAGCTGGTCGGCAAGACCCGCCAGGAGCTGCTGGCGCTGCCCAAAGAGGAGGTGCTCGACCTGCTCGGAATCGAGATCTCGGCCACCCGGATGAAGTGCGCGATGCTCGGCCTCAAGGTGGTCAAGAGCGCCAGCCTCGGCGAGCCGGCCGAATGGGAGGACGAGGGCGAGGTCGGCGACCCGTCTGAAGCCGCCGCCGACCTCGGCTCTGCCTAGCTCTCCTGCGTTTCTTCGCTGAGGGCGATTACTGCGAAGCTGGCGCCGTGTGGGTCGACGAGGATCGAGAAGCGGCCGGCGGGGATGTCGATCGGCTCGACCATGACGCTGGCGCCGCGCTGCTTGGCCTGATCGATCGTCGCGTCGGTGTCCTCAACCGCGAAGTAGACCTGCCAGTGGGGCGGGACCTCCTCGGGAACACCGCGTTCGGCCATATTCAATATTCCGCCGACCGGGTTTCCGCCGAGATTGATGGTCGTGTAGGAGCCCCCTCCCCCCTCGAACTCGACGTCCTCGAAGGTCCAGCCGAAGACCGCGCCATAGAAGGACTTGGCCGCCGCCAGGTCACGGGTGTTGAGCTCGTTCCAGCTGAGCGCACCGGGCTCATTGACGAGGCCGGCGCCAGTGAAGCTGCCCGGCTGCCAGACGCCGAACACGGCGCCGGTCGGGTCGGCGAAGATCGCCATCTTGCCGAGGTCGAGCACCGCCATCGGCTCGGCGACGACGCTGCCGCCCGCGTCTCCGATCTTGCCCGCGACGACGTCAGCGTCGGCGACCGAGACGTAGGTCGTCCAGGCGGGGGGCTGGCCCTCCTGCATCAGCGGCATCATCCCGGCGGCCGGCTTGCCGCCCTTCATCGCCAGGCGATAGCCGCCAGTCTGCTCGGCGTTCTCCGACTCGGGCACATCCCAGCCGAAGAGGGCTCCGTAGAACTCGATGGACGCATCGAGGTCGGGGGAGCCGAGTTCAACCCAGCAAGGGGTCCCCGGCGCGTAACTGGTTATCTCGCTCATCGTCGCCTTTCTCTAAAATCCGACTGGAGAAGTAGGATTAAGTCTCAACCCGCACGAAGCACACGCGGAGGCTAGCGTCTCGCCCATGCCCGACACCGTTGGAACCAAAATTTCCGTCTGCCCACTTTCCGAGCTGCCGCCCGGAGCAATGCGCTTGGTCGAGCACGCGGAGACGAAGATCGGCGTCTTCAACTGCGACGGAGCGCTGTACGCGATCGAGGATCGCTGCTCCCACGACGACGGCCCGCTCGCCGAGGGCGAGTTCGACACCGCGACCTGCACGGTCGAGTGCCCCCGCCACGGCTCGCTCTTCGACCTGACCACCGGCAGGCCGAAGACGCTGCCCGCCTATGCTCCGGTGAGGACGTTCGCGGCATCCGTCGTCGACGACAACATCGTCCTGGAGGTCTAACCATGGCAACGCCCGAGGCAGTCGCAGAGAAAAGAGAGCTTGCCGGCATCAATGCCGACTACAAGGAGAAGTTCGGCTTCCACGACCCCGAGAGCGGCTACGCCTACAAAGCCCCCAAGGGGCTCTCGCGCGAGATCGTCGAATCGATCTCCGAGTACAAGGACGAGCCGCAGTGGATGCGCGAGTTCCGGCTGAAGGCGCTGGACCACTTCTACTCCCGCCCAACCCCGACCTGGGGCGGCAACCTCGGCCAGATCGACTTCGAAGACATCCACTACTTCGTCCGCGCCTCCGACAAGAACAGCCGCGACTGGAGCGAGGTTCCCGACGACATCAAAAACACCTTCGACCGGCTCGGCATTCCCGAGGCGGAGCGCAAATTCCTCTCCGGGGTCGGCGCCCAGTACGAGTCCGAGGTCGTCTACCACCAGGTCAACGAGAAGCTCGAGGCGCAGGGCGTGATCTTCACCGACATGGACACGGCGCTGCGCGAGCACGAGGACCTCGTCCGCGAGTACTGGGCGACGGTGATCCCGCCCAACGACAACAAACTGGCGGCGCTCAACTCGGCCGTCTGGTCGGGCGGCTCCTTCGTCTACGTGCCGGCCGGGGTCAAGGTGGAGATGCCGCTACAGGCCTACTTCCGGATCAACACCGAGAACATGGGCCAGTTCGAGCGCACGCTGATCATCGCCGAGGAGGGCTCCGACGTCCACTACATCGAGGGCTGCACGGCGCCGGTCTACTCGACCGACTCGCTGCATTCCGCGGTGGTCGAGATCGTCGCCAAACCGAGCTCACGAGTGCGCTACACGACCGTGCAGAACTGGTCGCAGAACGTCTACAACCTGGTCACCAAGCGCGCTATCGCCGAGGAGAAGGCGACGATGGAGTGGGTCGACTGCAACCTCGGCTCGAAACTGACGATGAAGTACCCGTCGATCTACCTGCTCGGGCCCGAAGCCCACGGCGAGATCCTCTCGATCGCCTTCGCCGGCGACGGACAGCACCAGGACGCCGGCGGCAAGATCATCCACGCCGCGCCGCGCACCTCGTCCTCGATCTTCTCCAAGTCGATCTCCAAGGACGGCGGGCGGGCGACCTACCGCGGCCTGCTCGAAGTCGCCGACGGGGCGACCGAATCGCGCTCGAAGGTCGTCTGCGACGCGCTGCTGCTCGACGAGGACTCGCGCTCGGACACCTACCCGACGATCCGGATCGGCGAGAACGACGCCGACGTCGGCCACGAGGCGACCGTCTCGAAAATCGGCGACGAGCAGATCTTCTACCTGCAGAGCCACGGGCTCGACGAGGAGGAGGCCTCGAAGATGATCGTCAACGGCTTCATCGAGCCGGTCACCAAAGAGCTGCCGATGGAGTACGCGGTCGAGCTGAACCGCCTGATCGAGCTGCAGATGGAGGGCTCGATTGGCTGAGCTCGCGACGCTTCCACCCCTTCCCGATCAGAAGGCGAAGGGGTGGGAATTCACCGACCTCTCAAGCCTCGACCTCGACGCCTACGAACCCGGCTCCGCAAGCGCCTCGATCGGGACGATCGAGGGGGCGACTGTGCTGCCACTGGCCGAGGCGGTCGACTCCCGTCCGGAGCTGGTCGAGGGACGACTCGGCGCCCTGGCGCCGAGCGAGGATCCCTTCGTCGCCCGCAATGAGGCGGGCGGCTGGCCCGACGGCGTGCTGATCCACGTCCCGGCCGGAGTCAAGGTCACCGAGCCGATCCGGGTGGAGCTGTCGCTGGACGAGGACGGTGCCGCGATCACGTGGCGCACGCTGATAGTGCTCGAGGAGGGCGCCGAAGCCGAGGTTTGGGAGCACTGCGGGTCGGCTGGCGATGAGACCGATGCCCTGCTCAACTCGGTGGTCGAGCTGCATGTCGGCCAGGCGGCGACGCTGCGTTACGTCAGCACCCAGGACATCTCCGAGCGCGCCTGGATCTTCTCCAGCCAACGCGCTCAGGTGGAGCGCGACGGCCGACTCGACTGGACCGCGCTCGGCTTCGGCTCGGCGCGCGGCAAGGTGCGGATGGAGACCAACCTCGCCGGGCGGGGCTCCGAAGCGCGAGTTACCGGCGGTTACGCCGGCGGCCCCGGCCAGCACCTCGACTACGACACTACCCAGGAGCACGCTGCCCCCAACACCAACTCCGACCTGGCCTTCCGCGGCGTGCTCGCCGCGGGCGCCACCGCCGTCTGGCGGGGAATGATCCGGGTCGACCCCGGTGCTCAAGGAACCGACGCCTTCCAGGAGAGCCGCAATCTGCTGCTATCCCCCGACGCCCACGCAGACGCGATCCCCGGCCTCGAGATCGAGGCCGACGACGTGCGCTGCACCCACGCCGCCGCGATCGCTCAGATCGACCGCGATCAGCTCTTCTACCTCACCTCGCGCGGACTCGATCCGGCGGGGGCCAAGCAGCTGATCATCGAGGGATTCCTCGAGTCGCTGGTCGAGCGCCTCGCCGAGGGTCCGGTCAGAGACGAGGTCTCTGCCGCCCTGGAGCGCCGGCTGGGCGAGATCCTCTAGGCAAACGCTGCCCACATACGCATCGAGGCCGCCGGGTGGCTGATTTTTCCGACGACCTCGATGCTGCTGTGCTTATTTTTGGGAGGGAGACGGTGAATCTACGATTCGCAACCCCTGCCCAGTCAACCAGTCAGGGGACCCCGTTGACATCAGTAGAAAACCGAAATCAGCGGTTTCACGCCTGCATTTACCCGCATTTCGCGGAATCAAGCATTGGCCACCGATAGCAGATAGAGGCCAAAGCAGGTGAAAGCGACCATCACCGCCAGCATCCAGTACTGCGAGCGCGCTGCCTGGCGGTAATCGCCCCAATAGGCGGTGGCGCGGTCGTGGGCGAGCGTGAGGGCGATCACGTGCCCGATCACGAGGGCGCCGACCTGGACGTACCAGATCGCGTTCGCGCTGAGCAGTTGAAAGTCGATGCCGGACGAGGCGGTGCCGAAGAGATCGGTGGTGCCGGTCCCCAGCGGGTCGGAGAGCAGGTAGGTGAACTGCGCCTGCTCCTGGAAGACGAAGAGGCTGAAGTAATGGGCGACCAGGTAGGCGAAGGCGATCGGGATCAGCGTGTGGGCGAAGCCCGACCAGAGCTTGCGTAGCGGCGGCGCTCCGGCGACAGTCGACATCCCCCAGACGCCGGCCAGGTAGATCAGCGCGACGCCGACGAGGCAGAGCGCAATGAAGATCGTGTCGGTGATCCGCAGTGCCGCGGTCAGGCCGAGGTCGACGTCGCTGAGGCGTTCGAAGGTCCATTCCAGCGCCTTGAGAAAGGCTCCCTCCGAAGCGCCATCGAAGCTGGTAGTGGCGATCGAGGCGATTACCACCGCGACCGAGCCGGGAACCGCCGCCCAGTGGGTCGCTGCCGCGAGCGGTCGGCGACGACCGAGCCGTCCGTCCTCGACGCTGAACGAGCCGAGTTGGGAGAACATGCCGAAGTAGACCGAGAAGACCTCCCCGTTGCGGCACCACTGCTCGGTGCCGAACAGCGCCATCATCGTCAGGGCGTAGGCGGTGTAGATGAGGGCGGCGACGCCGGCGGCATGTGGGGAGAGGCCGACGGAGACGCCGCCGCTGACGCCGTAGACGATCTCCAGCCAGACGACCGCGACCAGGCCGATCGCGGCGGGCCAGCGGCCGAGCCAACGCGGGTAGGCCAGGTGAGCCGGCCGCTGCCCGGCGAGGACGGTGAAGGCTCCGCCAGCCACACGGCCGACGGCGCGCCATGGATTGAAGGGCCGGAAGACGTCCCCCAACAGCACGCTGAACAGCGGAAACCCAAGCCAACAGGTGACGAAGAGGAAGGTGAGGGCGAAGTTGCGGTCGGGGGCTTCGGTACCGCGTAGGCCGGCGTAGATCGCGACGCCGAGGAGAAAGACGCCAATCGCGCCGCAGAGGAACTGCATCGGTAGGCCGACCAGAGCCCGCGATAGCCCCGCCCCGAGCGGACGCCAGCGGTCCTGCTCGAAGCGGGGCTCGCGCCAGCCGACCGAGAGCGCGAAGAAGGAGACGATCAGGACGATCGAGGCCCCCCAGGCGAACAGCCAGGCCGGTATCGGCAGGTCCTGCCGGGCGGCCAGCGCGTGCGCGAGCGGCAGCAAGCTCACGGGTTGACGCGCAGCTCCGCGATCTGTGCCTCGCTCTCGTGCAGCTCGACCTCGAAGATCCCTTCGATGTCGGCCGGAAAGGAGAGCGTGGCGGTCCCCCCCGCTGGGATCTCCTGCTCGATGTCATAGCCGTGGACATGGACCTCATCGGCGCGGTCCGAGCGAACCCGGAAGCGAATTTGTTCGCCCGCGTCGTACTCGAGCTCCTGCACGCCGCCAACCGGTTCGCCGTTGCGGATGACGATCGTCTCGATCGCGGGCTTGGGCGGCGCCTTCGGCGCCGTCTTCTCTTCGACCGCAGTGGTGGTGTTCGAGCCTCCCTCGTCGCCCCCGCACGCCGCCAGGGCTATGGGCGCTGCGAGTACGAGCAGGGCAGTGACAGCAATCCTCTTGAGCAACATGAAATCTCCTTTTCGCGTTGGCTTGGCCTTGCGCACGCGCCTAGGCAGGCGGCGCACGACCCGAAAGCGAGAAGGCGAGGAGCAGTCCGCCGTGGGC
>JBAREU010000118.1:0-1855 GCA_049796515.1 Solirubrobacterales bacterium | reverse complement strand
TACATGCCTCCCATGCCGCCGCCGCCGCCCGGCATGCCGCCGCCGGCTTCCTTCTTGTCCTCCGGGATGTCGCAGACGAGCGCCTCGGTGGTGAGCAGGAGCGACGCGATGGACGAGGCGTTCTGCAGTGCGCTGCGGACCACCTTGGCCGGATCGATGACGCCTGCCTTCACGAGGTTCTCGTACGTGTCGGTGAGCGCGTTGAAGCCCTCTTCGGCCTTCATCTCGCGCACCTTCGCGACCACCACCGCGCCCTCGAAGCCCGCGTTGCCGGCGATCTGCCGGAGCGGCTCCTCGAGCGAGCGGCGCACGATCGCGACGCCGACCTTCTCGTCGCCCTCGGCCTTGAGCGATTCGATCGCCTTCTGGGCGCGGAGCAGCGCGACGCCGCCGCCGGGGACGATACCTTCCTCGACCGCTGCCTTGGTCGCGTGCATCGCGTCCTCGACGCGCGCCTTCTTCTCCTTCATCTCGGTCTCGGTCGCAGCGCCGACCTTGATCACCGCGACGCCCCCGACCAGCTTGGCGAGGCGCTCCTGGAGCTTCTCGCGGTCGTAGTCGGAGGTCGTCTCGTCGATCTGGGTGCGGATCTGCTTGACGCGGCCCTCGATCGTCTTGGCCGTGCCGGCGCCCTCGATGATCGTGGTGTTGTCCTTGTCGATGGTGATCTTCTTCGCCTTGCCGAGGTCGTCGAGCTTGAGGTTCTCGAGCTTGATCCCGAGGTCCTCCGTGATCGCCTTGCCGCCGGTGAGGATCGCGATGTCCTCGAGCATGGCCTTGCGCCGGTCGCCGTAGCCCGGGGCCTTGACGGCCGCGACCTGCAGCGTGCCGCGCAGCTTGTTCACCACCAGTGTCGCGAGCGCCTCGCCCTCGACCTCTTCGGCGATGATCAGCAGCGGCTTGCCGAGCTTGGCCACCTGCTCGAGCACGGGCAGCAGGTCCTTCATGCTCGAGATCTTCTTCTCGTGGATCAGCACGAGGGCGTTCTCGAGGGCGACTTCCATGCGCTCCGGGTCGGTCACGAAGTAGGGCGAGAGGTAGCCGCGGTCGAACTGCATGCCCTCGACCACGTCGAGCGAGGTCTCGAGCGTCTTGGCCTCCTCGACGGTGATGACGCCGTCCTTGCCGACCTTCTCCATCGCCTCGGCGATGATGCCGCCGATCGTCTGGTCGTTGTTCGCCGAGATCGTGCCGACCTGGGCGATCATCTTGCCCTTGACCGGCTTGGAGAGCTTCTTCAGCTCCTCGACGACGGCCGCGACGGCCTTCTCGATGCCGCGCTTGATGTCCATCGGGTTGGCGCCCGCGGTGACGTTCTTGATGCCCTCGCGGTAGATCGCCTGTGCGAGCACGGTCGCGGTGGTGGTGCCGTCGCCGGCCACGTCGGAGGTCTTCGACGCGACCTCACGCACCATCTGCGCGCCCATGTTCTCGAGCGGGTCTTTGAGGTCGATCTCCTTCGCCACCGTGACGCCGTCCTTGGTGATGACGGGGGAGCCGAACTTCTTGTCGAGGACGACGTTCCTGCCCTTGGGGCCGAGCGTGACCTTGACGGCGTCCGCCAGCCGGTTCACGCCGCGGAGCACCGCCTGGCGCGAGTCGTTTCCGTAAGTGATCTGCTTCGCCATGTTTTCTTCCCCGTCCCTTAGCCGATGACCGCGAGGACTTCGTCCTCACGGAGGATGAGGTACTCCTGCCCGTCCACCTTGATCTCGGTGCCGGAGTACTTGCCGAAGAGGATCTTGTCGCCGGCCTTGACGTCCAGCGCGACCTTCGTGCCGTTGTCGAGGATCTTGCCGGTCCCGACCGCGATGACCTTGCCCTCCTGGGGCTTTTCCTTCGCGGTGTCCGGAAT
>JBAREU010000117.1:0-1578 GCA_049796515.1 Solirubrobacterales bacterium | reverse complement strand
CTGGAGCGTCCCGAACGGCCGGCAGGTCACCTGGAGCCGCCCGAGCGTCAGCAACGTCGTGCGCGGCTTCGACACCGTCAAGAAGACATCCTCGCTGAAGCGTGGCCAGACCGAGCGCATCGAGTGGCCCGTCGACGGCAAGGACGTCTCGATCTCACGGACCGTCCGCGATGCAAGCGGGCGGGTCATCCATCGGGACACGTGGGTGTCGCACTACCACCGCATGATCGGCGTGACCCTCGTCGGGACGGGCTAGGTCCCGCGTCCGGTTGGCGAACCACCGGGCCAGCGATAGAATTGGGCGCACGGCGGAGTAGCTCAGTGGTAGAGCAGGGGACTCATAAGCCCTTGGTCGGTGGTTCAAATCCGCCCTCCGCTACCACGAACACCCAACACGACCCTCCGGTTCCGGGGGGTCGTTCCGTTTCGGTCGGAAAGGGTCGCCGATGAGCGGATCGCGCTGGAGGACGGCGCTCGTCTACGCCGTACTCCTCATCTTCGTCCTGGGGATCTTCCTCTCGAGCGGTCTCCTGGACCCGGGCTGATCGCCCGCCCGCCGCGGACGCGACGCGGTCCGGTCCAGCCTTCGCTCCGCCAACGGTTGCGAAACCTTCGTCCCCGGACCCGCCACCATCCGCCCGCACCGCCCGTCCGTATCCCCGATAAGTGCCAGGACGTCCGTCACGGGGCCGTCATGACTCCCGGCGGTATACTCGCCACGCTCGCGGCGCACCGGCGTCGCGGCAAACCCCGGAGGCTCCCTCGTTGAATCCCAAGTACTTCCGCAACGGCATCGTGATGGTGGTGCTGGTGCTGGGCTCGGCTGCCCTGCTCTTCACCTGGATCAATGCCAGCCAGCCGGCGGTGCCGGTGGGTTACTCCCAGTTCCTCAGCCAGGTCGCGGCCGGCCAGGTCGAGTCGGTCGTCCAGGAGGGCGATCTGCTGACGGTCAAGTCGTCGGCCCCGCCCAACACCTACACCGTCGTCGTCCCCAGCATCCTCACCCAGGTCTTCAACGACATGGTTCTCGCCGCCGACAAAGGTGGCCATCCGCTCGACCCGATGGTGTTCAAGGCCGTCAAGGCCCCCGACACGTCGTGGCTCGGCCTGCTCCTGACCGGGCTGCTGCCATTGCTCGTCATCGGCGGCTTCATCTTCTTCATGATGCGCCAGGCCCAGGGCACCAATAACCAGGCCCTCTCGTTCGGCAAGAGCCGCGCCCGGATGTTCCTCGGCAGCAAGACCGTGGTCACCTTCGCGGACGTGGCCGGCGTCGACGAGGCCAAGACCGAGCTCCAGGAGGTCGTGGAGTTCCTCAAGTACCCGGAGAAGTTCAACTCACTCGGCGCGCGGATCCCGCGCGGCGTCCTGCTCGTCGGCCCCCCCGGCACCGGCAAGACGCTCATGGCCCGGGCCGTCGCCGGCGAGGCCGGCGTGCCGTTCTTCTCGATCTCGGGCTCGGAGTTCGTCGAGATGTTCGTCGGCGTTGGCGCGAGCCGCGTGCGCGATCTCTTCAAGCAAGCGAAAGAGAACTCGCCGTGCATCATCTTCCTGGATGAGATCGACGCTGTCGGACGC